>NZ_WOYQ01000016.1:48421-52445 GCF_011620665.1 Microbacterium sp. | reverse complement strand
CAGTCCCGACCTCCCTGATCTTGTCGAGGAAGTCAGCCTTGTCATCAAGGTGTACCGAAGAGGTCGGAGAATGCTCGTACATCGGCACTTCGTGAAACTTGACGAACCTCCAACACCACATCCCCGATGGTCTGTCCCCCAAAATGCCGACAGACTAGATGAGTAAGGGTGTCCTATATTGAGGACGATGACCGCGGTCGTGAAGCGCATGCAGATAGTCGTGGGAGGCCCGGTCGGAAACGAGACGTACTGTGAAGAGATCCCGCCTTATTTCTGCGGCTGGTGCTGGTTGTCTAATTGCCAGTCTCATCCCTGCGGCTGCTGCGTCTGCCACAGACACGGCACCTGACCCGGACGAGGTGTTGGCTGCAGTTCAGGAGGTTGCGAGTCAGCCGAACACCGGCCCTATTGATGAGGCTGGGACATTCACCGTGTCATCAGACGACACGCTCGTCTTTGACAATGAGAACACCCGCGTGGCGATTGATCTCGGTCCGTCACCGACTATCGAGCTGACTTCAGAAATCTATGAGCCTTTGTATATTCAGGGCGGCCTGTCGGACGATGTTTCCACGGAACCTGACGGCACAGTCGTATTCAACAAGGCGGAGGAAGACTACTCCGTTGTCCCGCTGCCCCACGAAGACGGTTCGGTCCAATTGATCAACGTCCTCGCCGATTCATCGGCACCGGAGCGGTTTGAGTACAACTTCTCCTCCAGCACTCCGGTGAACATCTCCCTCCATGAAGGGATGGCCGTGATCGAGGACCCGGAGGGAAACTATTTGGGTGGAGTCACCGCTCCGTGGGCCTACGACTCCCTCGGCGTGGCAGTTCCGACACACTTCGAGGTCGACGGTGACACGCTGGTCCAGGTTGTCGATCACACATCGCAGAACTACGCCTACCCAGTCACCGCAGACCCATATGCAGGACAGATGTTGTTCCAATGGGCCACCATCGACACCTACAACGGCGACAAGCGAGTCAATCTTCAGCCGACCAATTACGGCCGAGGAGTGGTGCCCTGGGTGATGACGGGGGCTGGCTGGTCTGAAGCGGTCGGATGGGGCCAGCCGTATCCGATCGGCCCGACACTCACGAGCAAGGCGACCTTGCGACAGCAGTTCGATTGCCACGCTTTCGGTAATGCCTTCGCTGGCGTTTGGAATCTGGAGCGCGTTCGCCCGAACCGCACAGCTGTCTGGAGCTACGGTGTCGCCATACATCGGTGCAACTGGAACACCGCCGACAGGTACTGAACTGCCACGTCGACGCCTCTACCTGAGACAAGGAGACCATTCCTATGAGTCAGTCACAAGCGGGAATCCGCGCTTCCAGGTTCATGCTCGGCGGGGCATTGGCGGTTCTTGTGGGTGTTGTGATGGCCGTCGTCTTCGCGCTTCAGCCATGGCGATCGTGCCCCGAGGATGACGTCGCTGCAGGGTGCGTTGCGCTTCCCCAGGATACGGCAGGGATGCTGCTGGGGCTGGTCGTGCTTGGTACGGGACTAGCGCTGCTGTTTGTCGGCGCGCGACGACGTCGACAAACGGTGAGCGGCAACCGCACGGCGTGAGCCCTCCTGTCGCATGGACTGTGGATTGCGGGCTGGTGTGCCGGTTCGACCATACGGGCAGCGCGCTCAGGAAGCTCGCGGGGGTACTTGCACGGACGTCCCATAAGCCAGATCCTTCCAAGGAATCAGGTCGCCGGACATGGTCGGGTGAGTCGTTGATGCTGCTTGACCTCACGCAGATCGGGGTAGGCACGCCAGACGCCGCCAGCATCGACGCTACGCCGGTAGGCGGTGTTCGTGGCGATCCCCACGACATCGGCGATCACCGACGCC
This sequence comes from Microbacterium sp., assembly GCF_011620665.1. Taxonomy (GTDB): domain Bacteria; phylum Actinomycetota; class Actinomycetes; order Actinomycetales; family Microbacteriaceae; genus Microbacterium. Next base: position 50,596 of record NZ_WOYQ01000016.1, on the reverse strand, counting down.
GGAACGCTCTGCGCGAAGTGCTGCAGTCTCGACGATCGGAACCGTCGGAGACTGAACCCGTGTTGTGCTGCGATCCGCTCGACGCCTGAGGCGGTCACGTGCTGGTTCGGCATCGTGCCGGGAAAAAGCCACCCAACCTCGTTCGGGTGATAGACGGGGCGGGAATCGAGCTTGCGGAGTTGCTCACGCACCAGCTCCGCAAGCCTGTCGGGAAGATGAATCGGTGTCTTGGCGAAAGCGATCGACATTCGCCCCGGGGAGTCGTCGATTTGATCCCGGGTGAGCGCGATGCTCGCCTCGACCGGCTGGGCAAAGATCAGAGAAAACAGCGTGACCAGCCTCGTCGGCAGCGGAAGCGAATTCAGTGCGAACACGCGCTCGGCCGTCGTCGCGAGTTCGCTATCGGTGAGGTGCGGGTCAGCGGATCGTTTTTGCACTCGTGTCACGGTGACGTTCTGGGCGATACGTTCTTTGACCGCCCAGGTCACGAACGGGCCGATCTGCTGCCGTACTCGATTTGCAGACACGTAGCGATCGATCGCGGGCTGGTCGACGGCGTTCATGTTCATATCGTTGTCGTCGAGCCACTGCAGAAACGCGGCGATGGCCCGCAGTTGGGCTCGGCGTGCGTTGAAGGTGCCGCCGGTCATCGGCCGCTCCTGGAGTATCCGACGTATGAGGGGTGCCAGGTTCCAGCGAAAGAAACGCCCCAGCAGCACGGAATGCGTCGCGGGCAGGCTTGCGAGCAGGCGCGCGGCATAGGCCTCCAAGTCGCGTTCAGGAGGACGTCGATCTCCGGGAGCACGCCGGCGCTGATGAGCGTGCGGCGGAGGTAACGGACCTTCGTGGATGGATCGAGTGCGTCGATGGTCCGGTGCGAGATGGGCGCGGCTCCTGTGGCCATCTCGCTCAGTGTCGAGGGGACGGGTTCCCGGCGAATCCACTTCAAGACGGCGTCGCTGCCACCCAGCGTGAGGAGGTAGGCGTGCAACGGTTGAAGCGGCTCCGCGATGTTTCCGCTGCCGTTGTCGAGCAGAACCCGTAGTCGCGCGTTGAGCCTGCAGGGTGCGCAGTGCGTGCCCTGCAAGTGATTTTCGCTGCCGCAGGTGCGGCAGCCGAACCGCTCGGGTTGGCCGGCGCATGTCGAGCACATGATGGCGCCCTCACCGTCGAGGTGACAGAGCACGCGAACCTGCTCGCAGTGCGGACAGGGTGCGGGGTGGCGTCGAAGCCAGGAGTAGCACGGGTTGCAGATCTGCCCGCCGAGTAACTGGTATCGCGAGATGACGTCGCGATGACACCGAGTGCAGCGCGGTGCCGGACCACTCACTGTTTCTCATCGGTCGGGCGGTGGATGCGCGCCGGGATTGGCCGCAGCTCGGCGATCGCGTCGGTCGCCGGTGCGGCTCCGTTCGCGCGGCGCTTCGCCACGGGCACTGCGGCGCGTACTTCGATGAGGTCGTTCGGGGAGCAGGAGAAGATCCGACAAAGCGCGGCGAGCACCGTCATGTTCAACCGATCCGGCGTCTTCGTCACCAGGCGGAACACCTGTTCCCGGGAGAGGTTCACGCCCTGCTCCCGCAAGGGTTCTCGGAGATCGGTCGTCTGATACATGCCTGCAACCGACATCAGGGCGCGCAGGTTCCACTGGACTTGGTCGTCCGAGTTACTGGTCATCGGGGCTCCCGTATATGCGGCTCAGGGCCTGGGCGACGACCCGGCGCTTGAAGTCGTCGCCTACCGAAGTGTAGATTGCGGTTGTCGACGCATAGGCGTGTCCGACCTGATCCTGGACGAACCGCTCGGAGTACCCCCATTCGATCAGATTCGTCACATACGTGTGGCGCAAAGCGTGCAGGCTCAGCTCCTTCGGCAAGCCCACCTCATCGCGAATATCCGCAAACCGCTGATCGAGATAGCGAAGAGGGACGCGCGTGTCGCGCTCGGTCGGCCAAACCGGTCCCGATGCCGGCGCGTGATAGTGAGCCCGGTCCGTCTTGACCCACTGCAGAAGCCCTTCGATGGCCCAGGAGTACTCCGGCAGCGCCAGAACGGTGCGCCGCTTAGGGCCCGAGCCGCGTGACCCCTTGCCCCAACGGACATAGATCGCCCCGCACGTGCCGAACATGGGTGCTGACGGGTTGGAGCGAAGATCCGGGATGTCGAGTCCGACGG
>NZ_WOYQ01000016.1:0-48321 GCF_011620665.1 Microbacterium sp. | reverse complement strand
GGTCCAGTCCCATGGGTAAGTGTCCGCGAATCCCTGGAATCGACGCACCAGCTTCACCCTCACTTCGATCGTCCGCGCCTCCAGCCCGCGACTCGATTGCTGCTCGGCCCATCCGTCCAGCATCGAGTCGAAGACGAACTTCTCTTCGTGCAGAGGAAAGACGTTGTTTCGCAGCTGAAAGGGGATCGGCGAAAATGAGGAATCCGGCACTCAACCATGTTGCATTAGAAGTAGCATTGATGCAACTAAGGACTCAAGCTAGAAGAGTCGCCCCGGATCCGATGGCGGCGTATCGGCGCCTTCCGGGTCGACATGGATGATCGCGTTTACAGGCGCCGACGCCGAGACCGCCGCTTCAAACAGTTCCCCTCCTGGGTCCGGCCTCGTGAGCCACTCTTCGGCAAAACCGGGGTTGATCAGCAGCGGCATCCGATCGTGGATGTGCTCCAAGTGATCGGAGGCCGGCTGCATCACGATGCTGTAACAGGTGTAGACCGTCCCATCGGCAGCACGACCAGGGCGCGTCACCGCGGCGAGACCCAATAATCTGTTCTCCGGAGCGGTGAAGCGATACCAGACGCGGGACGGCTTAGCCATCTCGCGCCAGTACGAGACAGGCACGATTGCGCGACCGGGGAGAGTGCCCGTCGTGTGGGCGAGTCGCTCGGATCGGGTGTTGATCGACGCGAAACTCGCCGGTGCACCATTGACGAGGTACCCCCACCAGGCCAGTTCCAGACTGGTCAAGTCCGTGACGATAGGGTTCAGATTGCGCAGATTCTTCCCGGTAGGGCGCAGGATCTCGCCGTCATTCTGAGAAGCCCACGAGCGAAGCCCCTCAAGCACTGACGCATCGACGGCATCCCGATATTCGCGATCGTCAAACCGCGGGTCCAGCCCATAACTCGCGCAGATCAGAGGCTCCTCACGTCGAATCGGAATAACCTATCCCGATCAATGCCTGGTCGAGGGTCCAGCCCGTAACTCGCGCACATGCGCCTCAGCGTAGACGCCGCTGTGGCCCGATGAGGGATTGCGTGACGACTTCGCGGCCGAGGCCGCCGCGGCGCACCGCCCGGCGGCCCAGGTCGCGTGCGAGTTGATACGGGAGCATGTCGAGAGCCAGCGACGCGATCTGGTCGTCGGGTTCCGACTGCCGCCGTCAGTCGGCCGCGATGATGCCGACTTCGGTCAGGCGCTCCAACAGTGCCGCACCGTCCTCGCCCGAAACCCATGGCACGTTCGCCGCAGAATGGTCGTTCACCGCCGTGCGACCGCCCGCCAAGACAGCCTCGGCCGGGGAGAGGCGGCGGATGCCGACGGCCGTCACATGATCGGGGAACTCGCTCGTGAATTCGGTGTAGAGCGCATCGTCGTGCTGCCCGTCGTCGCCGATGAGCATCCACTGGATGCGGGGAAACTCCCGCGCGAGGCGCCGGAGGTTCTCCTGCTTGTGGGAGCGCCCGCTGCGGAACCAGCGATCGTGGGTCGGTCCCCAATCCGTGAGCAGAAGTGAACCGGTGGGGAACAGGTGACGCTGGAGAAAGCGTTGGAGCGTCGGTGCCGCATTCCATGCGCCGGTGGAGAGGTAGATCATGGGGGCGCGCCCGTGATCGGGGGTGAGACGCTGCAGGAGAACCGCCATTCCGGGAACGGGCTGCCGGGCATGCTCGTCGACGACGAAGGAATTCCATGCCGCGAGGAAGGGCCGGGGGAGGGCGGTGACCATGACGGTGTCGTCGACATCGCAGATCACGCCGAAGCCGACGTCGTCCGCGACGATGAACACCTGCGTTTCGACCGGGTCACACCGCTCCACCGACATCGTGACGGTCTGCCATCCCGGCGCAAGACGAGCGGGCAGGACGGTGTCGATGACCCCGCCGCGGTCAGTGACGACCTCGTGAGTCGCACCGTCGATCGTCACCGTGACCTGTGCGTAGCCGATCGGGACGGCCGCGTAGCTCCGCCATCCCCGAACGCTCGCGTGCTCGGCGCCCTGGCGTGTCGGGGGAACGATGAGCACCCGGCCGAGCACACGCACCCACTCCTGACTGCCGTATCCGGGGGAGGTGGACACCGTCGGGTGATGACCCCGGCCACGCGCACGACGTTCGCGCCACGCGTGGAAGCGGTACTCGAAGCGCGCCAACCACAGCACCTTCGTGCGGGGCGTGCGCGAGGAGGCCATCGGTCTATCGTCCCACGCGACCCGTGTCGAGCGGTCCGCGGTGGTCGCCATCGGCGGTCATGTGGCGTGTTTCGCGAGCGACGATGACCCGCCTGATCAGATAGGCGACCAGTAGGAAGAGCACGAGGACACCCACGAAGAGGTAGCCCGCGACGTGCAGCTGGTCGGCGAGCTCTCGATACGTGCCGGCCGCGGCAGCGGCGACCGAGACATACGCGATGGCCCATACGACGCAGGCAGGGGCCGTCCAGGCGAGGAAGCGGCGGTAGGCGAATCCGCTCATTCCGACCGTGAGTGGGACGAGCGAGTGGAGCACCGGAAGAAAGCGGGAGAGGAAGATAGCGGGGCCGCCGCGACGGCGCAGGTAGAGCTCCGCCCGGGTCCAGTTGTGTTCGCCGATAAGCGCACCGAGTCGTGAGAAGCGCACGCGCGGACCGAGCCATCGTCCCAGGCCGAAGCCGATGCTCTCGCCGATCAGCGCGCCTACCACCACCACGCCGATGAGGATCACCGCCTCAGCGACGGAGCCCACGGCGGTCGCGGCAACGATGACGATGGTGTCGCCGGGCACGATCAGCCCGATCAGCACGCTGGTCTCGAGCACGATCGCCGCTCCGGCCAGCGCGGTACGGACGACCGGATCCACGCTCTGCACCGCATCCAGCAGCCACGTGAGGAACTCGTTCACGGGCCCAGAGTATGCGTCTAGCCTGAACGTGTGCCACCTCTTTCGACCCGTCGTCTGGAGACCTGGATCGACCCCGAGCTCCTGTTCCTCGGCGGGCCCGCGCGTGCGCCGCACGGTTTCTGGCTGGATGCCGGGTCGGCCGCGCCGTCTGGCTGGAGTTGGCTGGGTCTGGGGGTACCGGCCGAGCCCGATTTCTCGCGGATCGAGTGTGGCGCGCCGGCGGCAGATGTGGGTCCGTTTCCCGGCGGATGGGTCGGCTGGCTCAGCTATGAGGCGGGCGCGGCTGCGGCGGGAGCACCCGTCGCGAGGAGTGAGCCGTCGGCAGTCTGGCTGCACGTCGAGCGATTCGTTGCGGTCGACCACGCTGCGCGGGCGCTGTGGCTGTACGCACCCGAAGACGAACTCGCATCGTTCGCGGCTGAGGTGGACGGCTGGCGGGAAGTGGGCCTCGGGAGCCCGCCCTTTCCGCTTCCGCCGGCCGGCGAGGTCATCGCGCGCGACAGCCCCGAGCGCTATGCCGCGCTGATCGAGGATTGCCGCTCGGCGATCCGCGCCGGTGACGCCTATCAGCTGTGCCTGACGACGCGATTCGAGATCACGGCATCCGCGCTCGACCCCGTTGCGTCCTATCTGCACCTGCGCCGCGCACAGCCGTCGCACCACGGCGGATTCATCCGCAGCGGCGCATGGGCGCTCGCGAGCGCCAGCCCCGAGCAGTTCCTGCACCTCGGAGGCGGAACGGTCCGCACGCACCCCATCAAAGGCACCCGGCCGCGCGGCCATGACGCCGAAACGGATCGCGCGGCGGCGGCGGAACTCGTCTCGAGCGAGAAGGAGCGTGCCGAGAATGTCATGATCGTCGATCTCATGCGCAATGATCTGCAGCGCGTCTGCGTACCGGGCACCGTCGCCGCCGAGAGTCTTCTCGCGATCGAATCGTATCCGTCGGTGCACCAGTTGGTCTCGACGATTTCCGGGCGCCTCATGCCGGGCACGACCATCGGTGATGTGGTGGATGCCGCGTTCCCCGCGGGAAGCATGACCGGGGCGCCGAAGCTGTCCGCGATGACGATCCTGCACCGGTTCGAGCGGGGTCCGCGTGGGGTGTACGCGGGGTGCTTCGGCTGGGTCGGTGCTGACGGCAGCGCCGACCTGGCGATGGTGATCCGCTCCATCGTCTTTCACCCGGGCGGCGCCTATGTCGGGGCCGGCGGGGGGATCACGTGGCTCTCGGATGCCGCGGCCGAAGTCGCCGAAGTCGCCGTCAAAGCGCGTGCGCCGCTGGCCGCGCTCGGAGCGGCTCTCCCCCCCGGCTGGTGAGACGACGCGTCCGGTAACCTGAGAAGACGCGTCCGCGCGTCCCCCCGACTTCCACGATTGGTGCTTTTGTGTCCACAACGTTCCCCCCTGCCGGCGAGACTGCCGAGGGCAGCAGCTTCGATCCGTCCGCGATCCAGGCGAAGTGGCAGCGGCTGTGGAACGATGCCGATCCGTTCCGCGCCGGTGGTGAAGACGACACCCGCCCGCGCAAGTACGTCCTGGGCATGTTCCCCTACCCGTCCGGCGACCTTCACATGGGCCACGCCGAGAACTACGCCTACGTCGATGTCGTCGCGCGCTTCTGGCGGCACCGTGGCTATAACGTCCTGAACCCCATCGGCTGGGACAGCTTCGGTCTGCCCGCTGAGAACGCCGCGATCAAGGGCGGTGCTGGGTCGGACCCGCGCGAGTGGACGTATCGCAACATCGACCAGCACAAGAAGAGCTTTCGCGAGTTCGGGTCCTCGTATGACTGGAGTCGTGTGCTGCACACCAGCGACCCGGAGTACTACCGCTGGAACCAGTGGCTGTTTCAGCGGCTGTACGAGCGCGACCTCGCCTATCGAAAGGAAAGCCCGGTCAACTGGTGCCCGAACGATCAGACCGTGCTCGCGAATGAGCAGGTGGTGGACGGACACTGCGAGCGCTGCGGCGCCGAGGTCGTCAAGAAGAAGCTGACGCAGTGGTACTTCAAGATCACCGACTATGCCGACCGGCTGCTCGATGACCTGAACCAGCTCGAGGGCTTCTGGCCGTCCAAGGTCATCCGCATGCAGCGCAACTGGATCGGGCGCTCCGTCGGCGCCGACATCGACTTCGAGATCGAAGGCCGCGCGGAGAAGATCAGCGTCTTCTCGACGCGCCCCGACACGCTGTACGGCGCGACGTTCATGGTCGTCGCTCCCGATTCCGATCTCGCCGCGGAGCTCGCCGCCGGCTCCAGTCCCGAGGTCCAGGCGGCCTTCCAGGCCTATCTCGATCGTGTCGGTAAGGCCAGTGAGATCGAGCGCCAGGCCACCGATCGCCCGAAGACCGGTGTGTTCCTCGACCGCTTCGCCGTGAACCCGATCAACGGCGAGCGACTGCCGATCTGGGCGGCCGACTACGTGCTCGCCGACTACGGCCACGGTGCCGTCATGGCGGTGCCCGCGCACGATCAGCGTGACCTCGACTTCGCGCGCGCGTTCGGTCTCCCCGTGAAGGTCGTCGTCGACACGACGGCGCCGGTCACCGGCGCGCTCTCGGTGATCGAGCTCGACGAGGAGGGCGTGCCGATCGACCCGTTCGACGACGAGCCGACGCTTGCCGAGCTAGACCCGGCATCCACAGGCATGGCCCTCACCGACGATGGGCGGCTGATCAACTCCGGTTCGCTCAACGGGCTGAGCAAGCGGCACGCAATCGCCCGTGTCATCGAAGAGCTGACGGCTCGCGGCACCGGACGCGCGTCCAAGTCGTACCGCCTGCGCGACTGGCTGATCTCACGACAGCGGTTCTGGGGCACGCCGATCCCGATGATCCACACGGCCGACGGACGCACCCTCCCGGTGCCCGAGGATCAGCTTCCTCTGGTGCTCCCGGACGCGCGGGGCCTCGACCTCGCCCCCAAGGGGACATCGCCGCTCGGAGGCGCGACCGAGTGGATGCAGACGATCGATCCTGAAACCGGCGAACCGGCGCTTCGGGATCCGGACACGATGGACACCTTCGTCGACAGCTCGTGGTATTTCCTGCGCTTCCTGGCTCCTCACGACAGCTCCGAGGCGTTCCCGCCCGCGCAGGCCGCGCGCTGGGCGCCCGTGGACTCATATATCGGCGGCGTGGAACACGCCATCCTCCACCTGCTGTACGCGCGCTTCATCACCAAGGTCCTCTTCGACATGGGGCTCATTGACTTCACCGAGCCGTTCTCGAGCCTGATCAATCAGGGGATGGTGCTGCTCGACGGGTCGAAGATGTCCAAGAGCAAGGGCAACCTCGTCGAATTCGCCTCCAGCATGATCGAGCCGGGTGCCGACGCCGTGCGTGTCGCGATCGCGTTCGCCGGTCCGGTAGAAGACGACATCAATTGGGAAGACGTCTCCACGACGGGAGCGCAGAAGTTCCTGGCACGCGCCTGGCGCGTCGCCAAAGACGTCGCGAGCGATCCGGAGGTCGTCTGGGCGGAGGGCGACGCGGCGCTGAGGCGTGTGACGCACCGACTCTGGGCGGATGCCCCGGGACTCATCGAGCAGACGAAGTTCAACGTCGTGGTCGCGCGGCTGATGGAACTGGTCAATGCCACCCGCAAAGTGATCGACTCGGGCGCCGGGCCGGCCGATCCCGCCGTTCGCGAAGCGGCTGAGGCGACGGCCATGATCCTCGATCTGTTCGCTCCGCACATGGCGGAGGAGATGTGGGAGATCCTCGGCTATGAGCCGTTCGTCGGTCTTGTGCCGTGGCGCCAGGCCGACCCGATGCTCCTCGTGGAGGAGTCGCTCACGGCGGTCGTGCAGGTCGATGGGAAGGTCCGCGGCACGCTGACCGTGTCGGCGCGGATCTCGGCCGACGAGCTCGAAGCCCTTGCCCGGTCCGATGAGAGGGTGCTGCGCTCGCTCGCGGGGCGCGAGATCACCCGGGCCGTCGTTCGTGCGCCGAAGGTCGTCAGCTTCACGACGGTCTAGACCGGCGCGCGTTGCGACGCCTGGTGGGATGCCGGAGTCTCCTCCACAGCGCGGGAGTTTCGGCATCGATCCACGGATCGCTTCCCGGACTGAGCCACCGGCTGTGCGCGCTGACACCCTGAACCCGTGTCCATTTCGCCGCCGCAGCACCCACGCCGGCGCCTGGGCGTGGGTGCTGCGATCGTGCTCGTTCTCGTAGCGGCGTGCGTCGCGGTGGCTGTCGGCGTCGTGAGGACGTCATCCGAGCCGGTCGAGGACATTCCCTACACGCAGTCCTCCGCCGAACCGGCCGTCCTCTACGTGCACGTCTTCGGCGCGGTCGCACAACCCGGGCTCTACCGGCTCCCGGAGGGCGCGCGCGTCGTCGATGTCTTCGCGGCCGCCGGCGGGCTGCTCAGCGAAGCAGACACGGCCGCGGTCAATCTCGCCCGCCTTCTCGCTGACGGTGAACAGCTCTACGTGCCCGCTGTGGGGGAGAGCCCGGTCGTCGACCCGCCCGGTGCCGGGCCGCCCGGAGATGGGCGGGTGAACCTCAACACGGCCGACGCCGCCGACCTCGATACCCTGCCGCGGATCGGCCCGGCGATGGCCGAGCGGATTCTGTCATGGAGGGAGGAGAACGGTCGCTTCACGAGCGTCGAGGATCTGCTGGCCGTCCCAGGGATCGGCGAGAAGATGCTCGAGGGGCTGCGAGACCTGGTGACGGTGTGAGTCTCCGGTCCGCGCGTCGACGCGACCTACGTCTCATACCGGTCGCGCTTTCGGCCTGGCTTACCGCGGCGATCGTCACGGTGCACGCGGAGGCTGCTTCAGCCGTGGCCGTCGCGTTGTGGATGGGGGCATCCGGGCTGCTGGGGGCGGCGATCCTGCGTCGTCGTCGCAGCAGCGGCGCCGCGGGGCTGGTGATCGTCATCACCGCCGTCTGCTGCGGCGTTGCAGCGGCGACTGCGACGTCCGTCGCGGTGTCCGCCGAACCCCGAGCAGACGCCGCGGAATGGCAGCTGGGCGGCGGACGGGCGCTCGAGGCCGAGGCTGCTGTCGTCGGCAAGATCGAGCGGACCACCACCGGGTGGCGCTTCGATGCCCAGTTGCGCTCGCTCGCGACCGGGGCCGTTGCACGGGTCCAGGCGGTGCCCGTGGTCGTGCGCATCTCGAGCGTTCCCGCCGGGCTCGATCTGGGCGCTGTCGTCGCGGTCTCCGGCACGGCGTGGCCGGCTGATCCGGGTCAGCGCGCCGTGCTGGTGATCCAGTCCACCGGCGAGCCCCGCGTGCTCTCACCGCCCGGCGGAGTGTTCGCAGCCGCATCCGCACTGCGCCACGGCCTGCTCGCGACGACGGCGGGGCTTCCACAGCCCGCCGCTGGGCTCATCGCCGGGTTGGCGGTCGGCGATACCTCCGACGTGTCCGTCGACCTGGACGCGGCGATGAAAGCGTCGTCCCTGTCTCACCTGACGGCGGTGTCGGGAGCGAATTGCGCTCTGGTCGTCGGCATCGCGTTCGCCTGCGCCGCACTGTGTGGTGCGCGGCGCGGGCTTCGCGTCGTCATCGGCCTCGCCGCGCTCGCCGGTTTCGTTGTGCTCGTCTCGCCGGAGCCGAGCGTCGTACGTGCGGCCGTCATGGCCGCCATCGCCATGCTCGGGGTTCTGCTCGGCCGTATGGGTGCCGGTGTGTCGCTGCTCAGCACCGCAGTCGGGGTGATCCTCATGGTGGATCCGTGGCAGGCGGGCTCCCTCGGCTTCGCTCTGTCTGTCGCGGCGACCGGGGCGTTGCTGCTCGGCGCCGGTCCGATCGCCGACGGGCTGTCGCGATGGATGCCGTCCGCCCTCGCGCTCGCTCTGTCCGTGCCGCTCGCTGCCCAGTTGGCCTGCGGGCCGCTGCTCATCCTGATCGCGCCACAGGTTCCGGTCTACGGCGTGCTGGCCAATCTGCTCGCTGCGCCCGCGGCCCCGGTGGGCACCGTCCTCGGGCTCCTCGCGTGTGTCACGGCCGGAATCCCGCTGCTCGGCCCGGGCGTCGCGGCGATCGCGTGGCTTCCTGCGGCGTGGATCGCGGGGACCGCCGACGTGTTCGCGCGCGCGCCGGGAGCGAGCATGCCATGGATCGAGGGAGTGCCGGGTCTTGTCGTTCTGGCACTGCTGGGTGCGGCGGTCGTGGGCGTGATCGTCAGCGGACCCGGCCGGGTGCGGGCCGGGTCCGCCTTCGTCGTAGCCGTCGGACTCGTGCTGATGCTCGCGCTCGGACCCATCGCGGGAATGTTGACGCGCGCTCAGGTTCCTGAACGGTGGGCCATCGCGGCGTGTGATGTGGGGCAGGGTGACGCCGTGCTCGTTCGCTCCGCCGGCGCGGTGGCGCTCATCGATACGGGACCGGATCCTGGCCGGTTGCGTGCGTGCCTGCAGCTCCTCGGGGTGGAGCGGATCGACCTGCTCGTCCTCACCCACTTCGATCTGGATCATCGGGGGGGAGTGGATGCCGTGCGCGGCCGGGTCGGGACGGTCCTGCACGGGCCGCCGGGCGGCATTGAGCACCAGCGCGCGCTCGACGCGTTGGCGGCCGGAGGCGCCCGGCTCGAGCGGGCAGTCCTCGGTCAACGTGGCGCGCTCGGCGACGCCCGGTGGCGCGTTCTCTGGCCGCAGCGCGATACGCTGCCGAGCAACGACGCCAGCGTCGTGATCGATGTCGAGGGTGGCGGGGTCCCGGGGGCGCTGTTCCTCGGCGACCTGTCCGGTGCTGGCCAACAGGCGTTCGCCGCGCGTGCGATCCTCCGCGCGCACTACGCCGTGATCAAGGTCGCGCATCACGGCAGTGCCGATCAGCATCCCGCGCTGTACGCGGCCACCGCACCGACGCTCGCGGTGATCTCCGTGGGCGAGAACACGTACGGCCACCCGCGCGCCGAGACGATCGACTTCCTGCTCGACGATCATGCGCGCGTCGTCCGCACCGATCAGGGCGGCACTGTCGCGGTATGGTCCGAACCAGGTGCGCTGCGCATCTGGCGATCCGAGCCTGTCGGCGCCGGTGGCTAGGCTGGGACGATGCCGCCCGCCCCTCGCCGCCCCGCTGGACGCACCTCGTCCGCGATCCCGCAGGTGTCCTGGCGTTCCCCGCAGCCGGCGCCGATCGTGCTGGTCTTCGGACCCGAGGAGGTCTGCGCGGAGCGGGCGGTCGCCGGCATCCGCGAGTATCTGCGCGCCGAGGACCCGAGCCTCGAGGTCTCCGACCTGCGCGCCGACGACTACACCTCCGGCAGCCTGCTCACCCTCACTTCGCCCTCGCTGTTCGGCGAACCGCGACTGGTGCGTGTGGCGGGCGTCGAGAGGTGCTCAGACGAGTTCCTGAGTGAAGCGCTGTCCTATGTCGAGGCGCCGCAGGACGGGGCCACCGTGACCCTCCGACACACCGGAGCCAGCGTGCGCGGAAAGAAGCTCCTCGATGCGCTGCGCAGCGGCAAGGGCGGAGGCATCGAGATCGCGTGTCCGGCGATCAAACGCGACGCCGACCGCTTCGACTTCGCCGCGGGTGAGTTCCAGGCGGCGCAGCGCCGTATCGCGCCCAACGCTCTGCGCGCACTCGTCACCGCCTTCGCCGATGATGTGACCGAACTCGCCGCCGCGTGTCAGCAGCTCATTTCCGATGCACGGGGCGACATCGATGAGGCCGTTGTCACGCGCTACTACGGCGGCCGTGTTGAGACGTCGGCATTCGCCGTGGCCGACACCGCGATCGCCGGACGTTACGGAGAGGCGTTGGTCACGCTGCGTCACGCGCTGGCCAGCGGCGCAGATCCGGTGCCGCTGGTTGCGGCGATCGCGGTGAAGCTGCGCACGATGGCCCGCGTCGCCGGTTCGCGTGAATCTTCGAGCGCGCTGGCCGCCCGCATCGGCATGAAGGACTGGCAGGTCGACCGGGCTCGGCGTGATCTCACGGGCTGGAACGAAGCGACACTCGGCATGGCGATCCAGGCGGCCGCGCGCGCAGACGCCGAGGTCAAAGGCGCATCACGTGACCCGGTCTTCGCGCTCGAGCGGCTCGTGACGGTCATCGCCACGCGCGCGCCGTTCGGCGCCTGATCACACCGCATTGCGACGACGAAGGCCCGCCTCCAGGGGCGGGCCTTGTCATATGGTCATGCTCAGAGTGCGGCGACCTGCTTCGCGATGGCCGACTTGCGGTTCGCGGCCTGGTTCTCGTGGATGACGCCCTTGCTCACGGCCTTGTCGAGCTTCTTGGCTGCGCGAGCCAGTGCCTTCTCGGCAGCGGCCTTGTCGCCACCGGCGACAGCCTCGCGAGTACGACGCACCTCGGTGCGCAGTTCGCTCTTCACCGCCTTGTTGCGCTCGCGCGCCTTGTCGTTGGTCTTGTTGCGCTTGATCTGCGACTTGATATTCGCCACGTTCGACGTCTTTCGTTCGGGGTTTCGGATGAAGAATGTCGCCCGGCGGTAGAGGGGCGCAGGGCGACTGTCGTGTGAGGTGTGGGACTCCCACGCAAGCCAATCACCGAGTCTATCAGGTCACCGAGCGCTGTCACGCGGGGCGGCCGGATCGGTCGCGCCGGCCTCGATCGTCGCGATCGCGAGATCGAGAACCGCGTTGAAGACCTGCGGACGCATGGCGGTCACGAGGTGACTGGTCCTCGGTACCACGATCAGCTCGGCATCCGGCGCGACCTTCGTGAACAATCGCTCATTGACCCGTAGCTGGTCGTACTGTCCGTTGACGAACCACAGCGGCACCTCGATGCGCCGGAGCGCCGCCAGCAGATCGAGCACCGAGAGACTCCGCAGCGCGACGTCCTGCGCGTCATAGGCGTAGCCGCCGGCGCCGAAGTCTGCGCGGGTCTCGGGCGGCAAGGTCAGGTCGAGCAGCTGATCGGCGACCCACGCGCCGCGCCGGGGGAGATGGTCGACCCCGAGCGCGAGGGTTCGATACGTCCGCAGCGCGACACCGCGAGGGATCGCCGTGCAGGACGCGGCGATGAAGGCGGAGATCGGTGGTGGCTTCTCGGCACCTGCGTACTCGACGCACAGGAGCCCGCCCATCGAATGCCCGACGAGGAGCACGTCGCCCGCCTCCGCGGCGGAGCGGACCGCGCGGTCGATCGTGGCGAACGCTTCGTCGAGCGTGAACTCTTCGCTCATGCGTGTCCCGTGCCCGGGAAGGTCCACGGCTGTCGATCCGATGCCCCGTTGATTCAGGTGCTGGACCTGCGCGCGCCACATCGTCGCAGAGGTGCGGATGCCGTGGACCAGTACAACGTGGACAGACATGACCTCAGCCTAAACAGACGAGGTCCGCGGGTGCCGCCGGCATCCCCGCGGACCTCGTCCCGGTTCTCAGAACAGGACCCGCACCTTCACCGCTCCGCTGGTCGAACCGGTGGCGACTTCGGGATCCGACGGCACGAATACGGCGGTATACGTATGCATGCCGCGACTCAGCCGACCCAGTGTGTGGGTTGCGAACCCGCGAGTCACCGGCGCACTCGCCACCAGCGTGTCGCCCTCGCGGAACTCGACGGTCCCCTCGGCGCGGCCGCCATCCTGCTGAACGTAGGCGACGAGCGTCGACGGCACGAGCCGGTTGACGTGGATGGGCAGAATGGCGATCAGCCCGGTGGAGGTCTCCGCCGCCGGCGCGGCCGCAGCCTCCACCGTGAGCGGGACACGCACGACCGTGCCCGACGCCGGGGCGGTCAGCGTCAGCTCCGCGGCGCCGGCGGGTGTACCGAGCGGCAGGGTCACGGTGACCGTGGCCGCGCCTGCCGCGACGGCGACCTCGCCGAGCGCGACCTCGCCGAGCGACACCTGCAGCGTCGTGTTCTCGGGTGCCCCGCGGCTTGTGAGGTCGAGGCCAGATACGGCGAACGTGAACGGCGTCCCCGCGGTGACCTTTTCGGGAAGGCCGCCGACCTGGACGGCGTGCTTCGCGTAGTCCGGTGCGAGCGGCGTTTCGTCGGCGATGTAGTCGACCCACGCCTCGTAGTCGAGGAGACCCGTGTCGACATAGTCCGTGCCCTGCGTGAACCCGCGGAAGTTGTCGCCGCCGGTCGCCAAGAACGAGAACGTGCCGATGCGGTACGACCGGGCCGGGTCGAGCGGTGCGCCGTCGATCGTGACCGAGGTGACGCGGGAACCCTCGGGGCGTGTCGTGTCATACGTGTAGGTGACGTTATCCGACAGGCCCAGCTGCAGATACGGCCGGGAGGGCACCGTGCCGGCGGCGGTGCGCTGCCACTGCTGCTCGAGCACGGTCTGCAGTTGCGTACCTGTGAGGGTCACGAGGCTGAGGGTGTTGTTGAACGGCAGAACCGCGTTCGCCTGAGAGAACGAGACCGTCCCGTCGGGGAGTCCTGGAACGGCGGCCGCACCGAACTCGGTCTGCGTGTTCCAGAGGTCGGCGCGCAGACCGCCAGGGTTCGTCACGCCGATGTCGGCGCCGTTCGGGAGGACGCTCAGCGAGTCGCGCAGCATGTTCGCCACGGCGTTGCCGAGGGTTGATTCGCTCGCCCGGTCATCGCGTGTTCCGCCCGACCACACTCCGTTCTGGAACGCGCCGCCCGCGTACGCGGTCGTGATGTCACCTGCCACCTCGCCGACGCCCGTGTTGCCGATCTCCGCGGCCGCGGCCAGTGCGGCATCGACGATCGACCCCACGGCGGCGACCCGTGGGTACGTGGCCACGAGCGTGGCGGCCGTCGTCGTCGTCCGCTTCACGTTCGTCTCAGTGTGAGTCGACACATCGCCGGTTGCAGGGTCGATCGTGAGGGTGATCTTTCCGATGTTCGCGCCGTAGGCGCCGGTCTGCACGACGGGGCGGGTGCGATCCGTGCCGGGGACCGGCGCCGACCATGCATACTCTTTGTGCGTGTGCCCGGTGAAGATCGCGTCCACCGTGCTGGACGTGTCGTTCACGAGGGCGGCGAAGGCGCCACCCGCCGCAAGCTCCTCAGCGAGCGTGGCACCGTCTGGAGTTCCCGCTCCCGCGCCCTCGTGGTAGAGCGCGACGATCACGTCGGCCTCGCCATTGGAGGGGTCGTCGTCACTGAGTGCTGCCGCGACGCGGTTCACCGCCTCGACGGGGTCGCCGAAGTCGAGATCCGCGATGCCGGCCGGTGACACGAGCGCCGGGGTCTCCTCCGTCACCGCGCCGATGACACCGACCGTGAGACCCTCGGCATCCAGCAGCGTGAACTCGTCGAGAGCGGGCGTTTGGGTGCCCTTCAGGTACACGTTGGCGCCGAGCTGAGGATAGTCGGCGGCGTCGCTGACGCGCCCCACGAGATCCGTGAAGCCTCTGTCGAACTCATGGTTTCCGACTGCGGATGCCTGAAGCCCCAGAGTGTTGAGCACCTCGATCGTCGGCTGATCTTTGGCGACTGACGAGGCGAACAATGACGCACCGATGTTGTCACCCGCCGACAGGAACAGGGTGGGCCCATTCGCCGCCGCGCGCAATTCCTCAACCGTTCCCGCGAAGGCGACGGTGTTGGCGTCGATGCGCCCGTGGAAGTCGTTGATGTCCAGAAGGGTCACCTCGACGGGCGCGGCTTCGGCGGCCAGGCCGACGATCACCGGGTCATGATCACTCGACCGATACGGGTCGTCCGCGTAGAACTCAGTGCCGTGTGACCGGAACCGACTGTACTCGAGGGCCACGGACTCACCCGAGTTGATGTTCCAGATGTCGGCGCCGCTCGCGCGACCGAGGGCCGCGTCGTTGAGCAGCACGTGATCGAGCGAGCCCGAAAGGCCGGAGAAACTGTAGGACGACGAATCCACCTCGAACGCCTGCTCGGCGTCGGTGTAGCCCGCGTCGTACAGGATCTGTAGCGGATCTTCCTGACCATAGGAGTTGAAGTCGCCGACGAGGGCCACAGCCGTGGCGTCTCCCTGCACGGTCGAGACCCAGTCGCGCAGGGCCGTCGCCTGGCGGACACGAGATTCTGTCGAGGACCCTTGACCGTCGCCCGCATCGGCGTCGCCCGGCCAGGGACCGGCCGAGCCCTTCGACTTGAAGTGGTTGACGACGAACAGGAAGGGTGCCCCACCGGCGTCCGGCGTGAAGACCTGACCGATCGGTTCGCGCGCATTGCCGAAGGCCTCGCCCTCGGCGCTCTGGTCGCCGAGGGCGCGTGCGGCGCCGACGGTGTCGACCGATGCGGTGCGGTAGATGATCGCGTTCGTGATGACGTCTTGCTCGCTCGCCGGCGGAAGATCACTCGAGGAGCTGACGAACGTCCAGGTCTGTTCGCCGGCCGCATCGTTGAGCGCCGCGACGAGGGTGGCTGTCGCCTCATCCGCCGGCTCGCCGAGCGCGGCGGAGTTCTCGATCTCCATGAGACCGACCACGTCAGCGTCAAGCGCCGAGATCGCCTCGACGAGTTTGTCCTGCTGCCGCTGGAGGTCCGCGGCGTCCCAGGCGCCGCGCTGTGGGCAGCCCTCGCGGACGGTGACGCCATCGCCGAAGCGGTCGGTGTAGGGCACGCAAGACGGATTCTCATTGCCGAGCGTCGTGAAGTAGTTCAAGACGTTGAACGACGCCACGCGGAGGTCGCCGCCCACAGCCTCGGGAGCGGCGGTGCGCGGGTTGGCGAAGACCAC
Organism: Microbacterium sp.; assembly: GCF_011620665.1. Lineage (GTDB taxonomy): Bacteria > Actinomycetota > Actinomycetes > Actinomycetales > Microbacteriaceae > Microbacterium. The sequence goes on along the minus strand of NZ_WOYQ01000016.1, from coordinate 32,854 downwards.
CGCATCCACTCCGGACCCGTCGCCGGGGAGGGGCTCTCGGGGGTTCAGCTTCCAGACGTTGTTGCGGTAGTCGACGATGAGCGGCTCGGTGAAGGTGACACCGGCGCCGACGACGACCGGCTCGGCCAGCGAGACGTAGGCCGGGGTGAGCGCCGCGTTCGCGGCCGACAGATAGTTGATGCTGGTGCCGTCGTCGAGTGTCACGCCACGAGCAGCGTTGTCCGCCGCGATCGCAGCGGCCTCCGGTGTGCCGGGCCGGGCGAGGTCGGTCGGCTGCCGCAGCGGCTGGTCACCCGCGGCCAACCCCACTTCGCCGTACTGGTTGGTCGCATATGTGTTCGTGACCGTGAACGCTCCCTGCGGAGCGATCACCATCGACTCGAGACTCTCCCGGTGCGCCGCGGTCGCCGGCCAGGGAAGGGCAGCGGGTGTCGGCGGCGTTGCCGCCTCGATGGCCACAGCCCCGCCGGGCGCGACGGTGATCTCGGTCAGTCCGTTGAACTCCGAGACTGCCCCGGTGACCTGCACGGTGTCGCCGAGGGCGACCTCCGCGGTCGCAGCGGGGGAGTAGACGAAGACCGCGTCGGAGGCCGTATGCGTGGCGAGGTCTACTGCGCCGCCCGTGCCGGGAGTCTGGATGACGTAGCCGCTGTAGCCGCCGGTGGCGTAGCGAGCGGTGACGACGCCGGTCGTGGTGACGGTCGTGCCGGCCAGCGGCGAGGCATCGCCGGAGCCCTGGATCTCGGCGATCGTCGCTGTCGTCGGCTCGGGGGGAGTCGGCTCGCCGCCGGTCGCGCGGCCCACCGGAGTGGGCGCGCCCGCCGTGAAGTCGGCGGCGTTGTCGGCCGTGTTCGCGAAGGTCGCCGACCGCGAAATGCTCGTCGCGTTGGTGGTGGCAGGTGCCGCCGCTGTACCGGCGAAGTGGGTGGCGCCGCCCCATCCGACGAAGTCGATGACCTCGGGCAGCGCCACCAGCCCCGTCGCGCCGACGAGAGCGGCAGGACGGGACACGAGCGCGACCTTACCCTGGGTGCCGCTGAGGGCGATCGAACCATCTACGTCCGAACTGAACCCCGGCAGCGACGTATTGGCGCCGGTCGCCTCGCCGATCAGCAGCTGCTCCCCCGCGTCAAGGGATCCGCTGAGCGGGGTCACCTGCCAACTCGCTCCCGTCGCCGAGGCGTACTGCACGCTGTAGCTGCTGAGATCAATCGCGTCGACGCCGACGTTCGCGAGTTCGATGAAGTCGCGGTTGTAGGTCGCGCCGCTGTTCCCGCCGCCGCCGTACACCTCGGAGATCACCAGTGCGGAGGTCGGTGAGACCGCCGCGGACGCGGGGAGCGGTGCAAGCACCAGCCCTGCGGCAACCATGGCGGTGGCCGCCAGGGTTGCGGTGAAGCGGCCGCTTCTCCTTCGGCTGGCGCGGTGCGGATGGGACAGGGCGTTGTTCGTCACGTTCGTCTCCGAGGAGGTCCGGGCACGACTGGGAGTTTCGCGCAGCTTCCGGCCACCACCTTGAGCATCTTGGCATCGAACCGTTCTGACAAGTGACGCAATGGTTAACTCTTTCTCACACGCGGATTCGCTGGCGCGTCTCACTGATGTCGACTAGAGTCCCCGCCTCCCGGTGCAAGGTGTGCCGGGAGGGTGGTGTGTGCTCCCGGTAGACTTGCCGGAACATGTCCCCGCGCGCCCTGAAGCCTCTCGAGCCTGCCTCCACCCCGCCCGAGCTCATCCGCAACTTCTGCATCATCGCCCACATCGACCACGGCAAGTCGACTCTGGCCGACCGGATGCTGCAGATGACCGGCGTCGTGTCGGACCGCGACATGCGGGCGCAGTACCTGGACCGGATGGACATCGAGCGCGAGCGGGGAATCACGATCAAGTCGCAGGCGGTGCGGATGCCGTGGGCCCTCCAGGAGGCCCTGGGGGATGGGCAGCAGACGTACGCGCTGAACATGATCGATACTCCGGGGCACGTGGACTTCACGTATGAGGTCTCCCGTTCGCTCGCCGCGTGTGAGGGCGCCGTCCTGCTCGTCGACGCCGCGCAGGGGATCGAGGCGCAGACCCTGGCGAATCTGTACCTCGCGCTCGAGAACGACCTGCACATCATCCCGGTCCTCAACAAGATTGACCTTCCCGCCGCCGATCCGCAGAAGTTCGCGTCGGAGTTGGCTAATCTCATCGGTGGGCGGCCCGACGACGTCCTGCGCGTGAGCGGGAAGACCGGGCAGGGCGTCGAGCAGCTGCTCGACCGCATCGTCGAGCAGATCCCCGCTCCGCGGGGGAACGCGGAAGCGCCGGCGCGCGCGATGATCTTCGACTCGGTGTACGACTCGTACCGCGGAGTCGTGACCTACGTCCGCATGATCGACGGAAAGCTCGAGCCGCGAGAACGCATTCAGATGATGTCGACGCGGGCGACGCACGACCTGCTGGAGATCGGGGTGTCCAGCCCAGAACCCGTACCCACCCAGGGCCTCGGCGTCGGCGAAGTGGGCTACCTGATCACGGGTGTCAAGGATGTGCGCCAGTCCAAGGTCGGCGATACGATCACCCACCACCGGATACCGGCGACCGAGGCGCTCCCCGGATACACCGACCCGAAGCCGATGGTGTTCTCGGGAATCTACCCCATCGACGGCAGCGATTATGGCGACCTGCGCGAAGCCCTCGACAAACTCAAGCTGTCCGACGCATCTCTCCAGTACGAACCCGAGACGTCGGTCGCGCTCGGTTTCGGATTCCGATGTGGATTCCTCGGGCTCTTGCACCTCGAGATCATCACGGAGCGGCTTTCTCGCGAATTCGGCCTCGATCTCATCACGACGGCACCGTCCGTCACGTACGAGGTCACCACGGACACCGGGGAACTCATCACGGTCACCAATCCGAGCGAGTACCCCGACGGCCGCGTCGCCGAGGTGGCCGAGCCGGTTGTGAACGTCGGCATCCTGCTCCCCAAGGACTACGTCGGCACCGTCATGGAGCTCTGCCAGTTCCGGCGCGGCACGCTGCTCGGCATGGAGTACCTCAGCGAGGACCGCGTGGAACTGCGCTACACCATGCCTCTGGGCGAGATCGTGTTCGACTTCTTCGATCACCTGAAGTCCAAGACGCAGGGATACGCGAGCCTGGACTACGAACCGGCCGGTACTCAGACCGCCGACCTCGTGAAGGTCGACATCCTCCTGCAGGGTGAGAAGGTCGACGCGTTCAGCTCGATCGTCCACCGCGACAAGGCGTATGCATACGGAACCATGATGACGGAACGCCTGCGGAAGCTCATTCCACGGCAGCAGTTCGAGGTGCCCATCCAGGCCGCGATCGGTGCTCGCATCATCGCCCGCGAGAACATCCGGGCCATCCGCAAGGACGTCCTCGCCAAGTGCTACGGCGGGGACATCACCCGTAAGCGCAAGCTCCTTGAGAAGCAGAAAGAGGGCAAGAAGCGTATGAAGATGGTAGGCCGTGTCGAGGTTCCTCAGGAAGCCTTCATTGCGGCTCTGTCGGGTGACGTGGACGGCAAAGACAAGAAGTAGCAGATCGGCGAAGGGTGGAGCGCATGCGCCGCGGGAACTTCCAGGACGACACCGTCGACTACGCCGCGGTCGGCGCGACACAGGCGCACGACCTGATGGGATACCCGCCCGAGCACAGCGTGCCGGCGGAAGCTTCATGGCGGATCGGGAGCGGCGAGGAACGCTTCACCTCCTCGGGCGAGGCATTGCTCTCGTGGACGGCACTGCGCGGCGCCGGCCTCGCGGTCCGGGACGTCCGCCCGGCAGCCGGGCCGATGTATTCAGGTGTGAGCTTCGACGCGGAAGGCGCCCCCGTCGTGCCGAGTCGCCTCGAGGCTGAGCAGCGCTTCGATGCCGACGGCACTCCGTACGTCGGTGCCGGGACGACTGTGCGGGTGCACGGTCGCGTCGGGGGAGTGAGCGCCGATGCCGAATTGCGCGTGATCTTCGTGACCGAGGAACCGCGCCGCGTCGGCTTCGCACTCGGGACGGTCGGCGATTCGGTCGTCAGCGGTGAAGAGTCGTTCGTCATCGAGTGGTATGACAACGACGAGGTCTGGTTCACAGTGCGGGCTTTCGATCGGCCCGTGTCTCCGCTCTATCGCTTGCTGCCCCCGCTGGTGAGGCGCCGGCGCCGCGAGCTGTTCCAGGGGTACCTGCGCGCGATCTCTCCGCTGTACACGACGCCGGCCTGATGGGGTCGGCTGCCCCGCTCGGCGATCCGGTTCCGCGGGACGGCGCGCTCCCGGACGATATCCACGCCAACCCCGACCGCGGCTTCGGCGTGTACCTGCATGTTCCGTTCTGCCGAGTGCGCTGCGGGTACTGCGACTTCAACACCTACACGGCGACAGAACTGCGCGGGGCACGGCAGGACACCTATGCCGACGAGGTTCTCCGCGAGATCTCTCTGTCGCGTCAGGTCCTTTCCCGCGCGGGCGCACTGCGCGCCGCGCGCACGGTGTTCTTCGGCGGCGGTACCCCGACGCTGCTTCCGCCGGGTGACCTCGCGCGCATGCTGGGAGGCGTGCGTGACACGTTCGGGCTGGAGCCGGAAGCCGAGATCACCGTCGAGGCCAATCCCGACACGGTCACGGATGCCGGCGCGAAGGCGCTGGCCGCCGCTGGTGTGACGCGGCTGTCGATCGGAATGCAGTCGGCTGTGCCTCACGTGCTGGCCGCGCTCGACCGTACTCATGACCCCGACGGCGTGGAGACGGCTGTCGCGTCGGCCCGTGCGGCTGGGCTCGCCGTGAGCCTCGACCTGATCTACGGCGCGCCGGGAGAATCGCTCGCCGACTGGCGGGTCTCGCTGGAGTCCGCGATCGCGCTCCATCCGGACCACATCTCCGCCTACGCGCTGATCGTCGAGGAAGGCACCAAGCTTGCGCGTCAGATTCGCCGTGGGGAGGTGCAGGAGCCCTCGGATGATCTCCAGGCCGATATGTACGAACTGGCCGACGAGCTGCTGGCGGCGGCGGGATTCCACTGGTACGAAGTGTCAAACTGGGCGACTGAACCCGCGCACCGCTCCCGGCACAATCTGGCCTACTGGCGGGGTGAGGATTGGTGGGGGTACGGCCCCGGAGCCCACAGCCACGTGGGCGGACTCCGATGGTGGAACGTGCGGCATCCCGCCGCATACGCTCAGCGCCTCGTCGCAGGCGAATCCCCCGGGGCCGGGCGTGAGCGTCCGGACGCCGCCGCCCGGCAGCTCGAAAGTGTGCTGCTGCGATCGCGGATCGCCGACGGGCTCGCGGTGTCGGAGCTCACGCGCGAGGGCCGCGAAGCCATCGCGGGGCTTATCGGCGACGGCCTCGTCGACGGTGCCGCCGCCGTCCGCGGAAGGATCGTGCTGACTCTCCGGGGCCGTCTGCTGGCGGATGCCGTCGTGCGCGCGCTGACGCGTTAGCGCATCAGCGCGCTCGTGACCCGGCAGTTGCATCGGTGCGAGTGACACGCTCATCACGTCGAGGCACGGACGGTCGTCCGGGTGGCGCGATAGGATTGGCACTCGAGGATCGGGAGTGCCAGAACCCGGCGGATCGGCGAGGAGGATCATGGTCTCGGAACGCGGCCTGCAGGTCCTGCGCGCGATCGTGCAGGACTACGTTGAGACGCACGAACCCGTCGGAAGCAAGGCGATCGTCGACCGTCATCAGTTCGGCGTCTCGGCAGCCACGATTCGCAATGACATGGCGCTGCTCGAAGACGAAGAACTCATCGAGGCTCCACACACCTCGTCGGGGCGGGTCCCGACCGATAAGGGCTATCGCGTCTTCGTCGATCACCTCGCCGACCTCCGTCCCCTGAGCACCGCGCAGCGGACGGCGATCTCGTCGTTCCTGACCGATCCGGTCGACCTCGACGATCTCCTCGTGCGCACCGTACGCGCGCTCACTCACCTCACCGGCCAGGTCGCGATCGTGCAGTACCCGTCTTTCGCTCGCGCGAGCGTCTCGCACGTCGAGGTCGTTCATCTCGGTGGCACGCGGGTGGTGATCATCGTCGTGACAGACACGGGTCGTGTTTCGCAGCGCGTCGCATTCTTGCGCGAAGAGCTTTCAGGCGGTGACATCGATCAGATCAAGGCGGCGATCGCCCGCCTCGTCACCGGTTCGTCGGTGCGCGACGCGGCACAGGCGATCGCCGATGTCCTCGCAGAGGAGTCCACACGTCCCTCCGCGGGGGTGGAGGACGCCGTGCGCTCCGTCGCGCGGATCGTCGCCGAGGAGCTCGACGAGTTCCGCCACGACCGCCTGGTCATGGCCGGCAGCGCGACTCTCGCGCGCCGGGAAAGCGACTTCCGCGGCAGCATCTATCCACTTCTGGAGGCGATCGAAGAGCAGGTGACACTGCTGCGCCTCATGGGCGAGATGGTCGCTGACGAACAGGGACTGGCCGCCAGCATCGGGCGCGAGAACGACCCGTTCGGACTGGGCGAGGCTTCCGTTCTCACGAGCGACTACGATGCAACCGGCTCCCCGGCGCGCGTGGGCCTGCTCGGTCCCACCCGCATGGACTATCCCACCAACCTCGCGACGGTTCGCGCCGTCGCACACTACCTGAGCCGCCTGCTCGACGAGGACGACACGTCCCGCTGAGCGCGCGGTTCGCAACCCCGCGTCCCCGGGAAGCAGCCGGGGCAGGAAGGCGATTGTGGCAGACCACTATGACGTCCTCGGCGTTTCCCGCGAGGCGACTCCGGAAGAGATCAAGAAGGCCTATCGCCGTCTTGCGCGAGAGCTGCACCCCGATGTGAACCCGGGGGAGGAAGCCTCCGAGCGCTTCAAGCTCGTCACGCACGCCTACGACGTCCTCAGCGATCCCGAGCAGCGCCAGCGTTACGACCGCGGTGGCGACGGCGGACTCGGCGGCGCCGGCTTCGGCGGCTTCGGCGACATCTTCGAGACATTCTTCGGTGGCGGTGGCGGGCAGCGCGCCGGCCGACCACGCTCGCGCCGCGAACGCGGTCAGGACGCCCTTGTGCGGGTGACACTCGACCTGCGCGATGTCGTCTTCGGCATCCACCGCGACATCGAGGTCGATACGGCCGTGCTCTGCGAGACGTGCGAGGGCTCATGCTGCCAGCCCGGCACGCGCGAAGCGACATGCGACATCTGCCACGGTTCGGGTCAGGTCCAGCGGACGGTGCGCAGTCTTCTCGGCAACGTCGTCACGTCGCAGCCGTGCAACACCTGCCAGGGCTACGGCACGACGATCCCGTATCCGTGCTCCACGTGCCAGGGTCAGGGGCGCGTACGCGCGCGCCGCACCGTATCGCTCGACATCCCTGCGGGCGTCGAGACGGGACTGCGCCTGCAGCTGCCCGGTTCGGGAGAAGTCGGTCCGGCCGGCGGGCCGAACGGCGACCTGTACCTCGAGATCACGGTATCGCCGGATGACGTCTTCAGCCGGGACGGCGACGACCTCCTCGCGACGTTGGAGGTGTCGATGTCTGATGCGATCCTCGGCACCGACACGACCATCACCTCGTTGGATGGCGAAGTCGACCTGGAGGTGCGTCCCGGTGTCCAGTCCGGCGACGTGCTGACGATCAGGGGCCGCGGCATCACACCGCTGCGCGGCGGGAACCGCGGCGACCTGCGCGTGGCCGTCCAGGTCGTGACTCCCACACGCCTCGACGCCAAGGAGCGTGCGCTGATCGAGGACTTCGCCAAGAAGACCAAGGCCCCCGCGCCGCAGCTGTCGCAGTTCCACCAGGGCATGTTCGCGAAGCTCCGCGACCGCTTCCGAGGCTGACGTGGCCCTCCACTTCCTGACGGAAGAGGCGTCCGCGGCGGTGGGGGAGGACCTCGTCCTCAGCGGGGCCGAAGCCCACCACGCGATCGTGCGGCGTGTCCGTGAGGGCGAAGGGGTGACCGTCGGGGACGGCGCAGGGACCTGGCTCGCCGGCACCGTCGCGGTGGTCAAGCCGAAGGAGGTCGTCGTCCGGGTGACGTCTGTCGCTTTCCAGCCGTCCCCGCGGCCGCGACTCGTGCTGGCGCAGGCGCTCGCGAAGGGCGATCGCGACGAGCTCGCGGTGCAGGCCGCGACCGAGATCGGCGTCGACGAGATCCTGCCGTGGCAGGCGGCGCGGAGTGTTTCCCGCTGGTCGGATGACAAAGCCGCCAAGGGGGTCGCCCGGTGGCAGGCGATCGCACGCGAGGCGTCGAAACAGGCGCATCGCGCGTGGGTGCCGTCGATCGCGACGCCGAAGTCGACGGCAGAGATCGCGGCACGGCCAGGGATGCTGCTTGTCCTCGAACCGGCGGCATCCGCTCGACTGTCGCAGGTCGAACTTCCCACGGAGGGCGACATCGTGGTGATCGTCGGTCCCGAGGGGGGCGTCGCCTCCGAGGAGCTCGCCGAGCTTGAACGAGCCGGCGCGTCGTGCGTACGCCTGGGGGACACCGTGCTGCGCACGTCGACGGCGGGCCCCGCCGCCCTCGCGCTCACCAGCGCCCGCCTCGGCCGCTGGTGAGCGCCCCCGCATAGACTGGGGACATGAGCGAACCGTCCGTCTTCACCCGCATCCTCAACGGCGAGATCCCGTCCGAGATCGTCGCCGAAACCGACAACGTCTTCGCCATTCGTGACATCGCGCCCCGTGCCCCGCTGCACCTTCTCGTGATTCCGAAGACAGCGGCCTATCGCGATGTCGTCGAGCTCGCGGCGGGCGATCCCGGCCTCCTCGCGGAGATGGTGAGCCTCGCGAAAACGCTCGCCGAAGAGCACGCGGACGGCGATTTCCGCCTGATCTTCAACGTCGGTGAAGGCGTGGGACAGACCGTGTTCCACGTCCATGCGCATGTCGTCGCCGGGAGATTCAGCGAGGGGAGCGTCGGTGGCTGACGCCGCGGAACCGATCGTCGATCGCATCCTCGTGGACGGCATCGCGATGGTGCAGCTGCTCGGTCCTCAGGACCGCCTCCTGCGCGTCGTGGAGAAGGAGCATCCGTCGGTCGCGGTTCACGTGCGGGGCAATGAGGTCACGCTCGCCGGAGAAGCGGATGCCGTGGCGGCAGCGCGCGCGCTGATCGAGGAACTCATCGCGATGACGCGCGTCGGCGCACGGCTCGACCCCACCGACGTCGAGACGTCGAGCCGCATCCTCCGTGACGACTCGGGCCAGCGCCCCTCGGAGGTGCTCGGCGAGGCCATCCTGTCGTCGCGCGGTCGGGTCATCCGCCCGAAGACCCTGGGGCAGAAGCAGTACGTCGACGCGATCGAGCACAACACGATCGTCTTCGGGATCGGACCCGCCGGCACCGGGAAGACCTATCTGGCCATGGCGAAGGCTGTCCAGGCGCTGCAGCGCAAGGAGGTCGACCGCATCATCCTGACCCGGCCCGCCGTCGAGGCGGGGGAGCGGCTCGGCTTCCTGCCGGGGACCCTCACCGACAAGATCGACCCCTACCTGCGCCCGCTGTACGATGCGCTCAACGAGATGCTGGATCCCGAACTCGTGCCCAAGCTCATGGCATCCGGCACGATCGAAGTCGCCCCGCTCGCGTACATGCGCGGTCGCACGCTCAACAATTCGTTCGTCGTCCTCGATGAGGCGCAGAACACGACGCCCGAGCAGATGAAGATGTTCCTCACGCGCCTGGGCTTCGGCACTCGCATGGTCGTCACCGGCGACATCACACAGGTCGATCTTCCAGTGGGCGCGTCGGGACTCCGGCTCGTGACGCGAGTCCTGAAGGACATCGACGACATCCACTTCGCGATGCTCACGAGCGACGATGTCGTTCGACACAACCTCGTGGGCCGGATCGTCGACGCCTACAGCGTGTATGACGAGCAGCGCTTGGCATCGCGGCGGGAGCACGACGAGGCCTCCGAATTCGCCAATCGCGCGGAGCGCCGCGGAGACGCCCGCTCGAACGGGCCGCGTGACCACCTTCCGCATCGAGGACGATCATGACCATCGAGATCACCAACGAATCCGGCGTCGCCACCGATGAGACTGTCCTGTTGCGCCTCATGGAGCACAACTTCCGCGAGCTGCACGTCAGTCCTGACGCCGACGTGGCCATTCTGCTCGTCGACGAGGGCGCGATGGAGGCCCTCCATGTCCAGTGGATGGACGAACCGGGACCGACCGACGTGCTCAGCTTTCCGATGGATGAGCTTCGTCCCGGCACCGAGGAGCAGCCGACTGCGCCCGGTCTGCTCGGCGACATCGTCCTGTGCCCGCAGGTCGCCGAGGCGCAGGCGCAGGCCGCCGGCCACCCGACCCTCGATGAGCTCGTGCTTCTGACGACCCACGGCCTGCTGCACCTCCTCGGGTTCGATCACGCGGAGCCGGATGACGAACGCGAGATGTTCGCCCTTCAGCGCGATCTGATCACCGCCTTCCAGACGTCCGAACGCCGTCGACGCACATGACCGGAGTGCTGCTCCTGATCGCCGCGGTCGTTCTCGTGGCCCTCGGCGGCCTGATGGCGGCGCTCGATTCCGCGCTCAGTGTCACGTCGCGCGCCGACGTCGCCGAACTCGCCACGACCGGTCGCAACGGTCGCGCGCTCGCGCGGATCTCGGCCGATCCGGAGCCGTACGGCACCGCCGTCGTCTTCATCAGGATCCTCGCCGAGACGACCGCAGCCGTGCTGGTGACGGCAGCGCTCTCCGTCATCTTCGACAGCATCTGGTGGGCGGTGTTCGCCGCGGCAGTACTCATGACCATCGTGTCGTTCGTCCTCGTCGGAGCAAGTCCGCGCGCGGTGGGTCGGCAGCACGCCAAGGGGCTTCTTCGCGCCTGCGCCCCGCTCATCCGCGGAGCGCGCGTCGTGCTCGGCCCGGTCGCGCAGCTGCTCATCGTCGTGGGCAACCGATTCACGCCCGGTGTGCAGCGCGGCACGTCATTCGCCTCGGAAGAGCAGCTGCTGAGCATGGTCGATGAGGCCGCCTCCCAGGATCTCATCGAAGAGGACGATCGCGAACTCATCCACTCGGTGTTCGACTTCACCGACACGTTCGTGCGAGCCGTCATGGTGCCACGCACCGATATGGTGACGATGGATGCCGCCGCCACCACTCAGCAGGCGATGCACCTGTTCTTGGACAAGGGCGTTTCGCGCATTCCGATCGCCGACGACGCGGCCGACGACATCACGGGCGTCGTCTATCTCAAAGACCTCGTGCAGTTCGCCTACCGCGACGAAAGCGCCTGGCGCGATGCTCCGGTGAGCACGATCGCACGTCCCGCCGTCTTCGTGCCCGAGTCGATGAGGGCCGAGACCCTCCTCCAGCAGATGAAGAGGGACGCCGTTCATGTCTGCCTGGTGGTCGACGAGTACGGCGGCGTGGCCGGCCTCGTCACGCTCGAAGATCTCATCGAGGAACTGGTGGGTGAGATCGCCGACGAGTATGACGCGCGGTCGACCGAGATCGTCGCCCTCGACGCCGGCCGGTATCGGGTGAGTGCGAGGCTCGGTCTCGATGAAGTCGGCGAGCTCTTCGGCATCGATCTTGAGGATGACGATGTCGACTCGATCGGCGGTCTGCTGGGCAAGCTGCTGGGGCGGGTTCCTCAGCCCGGCGCGGCGGCCGAGCACGGTGGTCTCATCATCACCGGCGGAACGTCGCGAGGCCGCGGGCGGGGACTGGCCACCGTCTTCGTGGAGCGTGCGCCGAACCTGGTCGCCGCGGAAGCCGCGTTCGGCGGACGCGCCCCTCGCACGGGAAGCACCCCGGTCGGCGAGCACGCCGATGGGCACACCAAGAGCGGGACCACCAAGACCGGCAAGAACAACACCCAAAGGGGCACCCACCGATGACCGAGACGCGATCGGGATTCGTGACATTCGTCGGCCGCCCCAACGTCGGAAAGTCCACGCTCACCAACGCGCTCGTGGGCGAGAAGATTGCGATCACGAGTGACAAGCCTCAAACAACCCGTCGCGCGATCCGCGGCATCCTGAACCGTCCCGGCGGCCAGCTCGTCATCGTCGACACACCCGGGATCCACAAGCCGCGGACGCTGTTGGGTCAGCGCCTGAACGACCTCGTCGAGCAGGTGCTCGGCGACGTGGATGCGATCGGCTTTCTCGTGCCGGCGACCGAGAAGGTCGGTCCGGGCGACCGGAGGATCGCCGCATCCTTGGACGGGTATCCGCGCGCGAAGAAGGTCGCGATCGTCACGAAGACCGATATCGCCAGCCGTGACGAGGTCACCGAGCGCCTGCTCGAGGTCGACGGCCTCCGCGAGGATTGGGCCGCGGTCATCCCGCTGTCAGCCGTTGCCGGTGAGCAGCTCGACCTGCTGGCCGATGAACTGCTGGCGCTGCTGCCGGTCGGCCCCGCTCTCTACGGCGAAGGTGTGGTGACCGACGAGTCGATCGAGGACCGCATCGCCGAGATCATCCGCGAGGCGGCGCTGGCGGGCGTGCGCGATGAGCTGCCCCATTCCATCGCCGTGACGATCGATGACATCTCTGAACGCGAGGACGGAGGCTTGACCGACATCTACGCGAATCTCGTGGTCGAACGCGACAGTCAGAAGGCGATCATCATCGGCCACAAAGGCTCCCGCCTGCGCGATGTCGGTGCCCGCGCACGTGCTCAGATCGAGCCGCTCGTCGGGACGCGGGTCTTCCTGGCCCTGCATGTGCGCGTCGCCAAAGAGTGGCAGCGTGACCCGAAACAACTCGGCCGACTCGGCTTCTGACCGCGCGTCGCGCGACCATCGACCCGCACGGCGCGCGCACCGGTCCCATCGGGTGTAATCTTTCTGCATGCGCTTCACCGGCATCCTCCTTCTTCTTAGCCGCCGCGACGAGACCTCGGTTTAGGGCCTCCCTCGTCGCGGAGCTTCGTCGTTGGCCCTCTACGAGCAGACGAAGGACAGAAGCGACACATCATGGACAACCACCAGAAGCCGTCGGCGATGCCGATCCACAAGTATCGGCCGTTTCACGAGCAGATCAGCGTCAACCTGCCGGACCGCACATGGCCTGACAAGCGCATCACCCGGGCCCCGCGCTGGTGCGCCGTCGATCTTCGCGACGGCAACCAGGCGCTGATCGACCCGATGAGCCCCGAGCGCAAGCGCATCATGTTCGACCTTCTCGTCGGCATGGGATACAAGGAGATCGAGGTCGGGTTCCCGAGTGCGAGCCAGACCGACTTCGATTTCGTCCGCCACTTGATCGAAGACCATGCGATTCCCGATGACGTGACGATCCAGGTGCTCACGCAGGCGCGCGAGCACCTGATCGAGCGGACCTACGAGTCGATCGCCGGGGCGAAGCAGGCGATCGTGCACCTGTACAACTCGACGAGCGTGCTGCAGCGCGAGGTCGTCTTCCGCACCGACCGTCAGGGAATCATCGACCTCGCACTGGATGGCGCGCGGTTGTGCCGTGAATTCGAGACGCGGATCCCTGAGACGCAGGTGTTCTACGAGTACTCGCCGGAGTCCTACACAGGCACCGAGCTCGAGTTCGCTTTGGACGTGTGCAACCAGGTGATCGAGGTCTTCGAGCCGACGCCCGAGCGGAAGGTCATCATCAACCTCCCGGCCACCGTCGAGATGGCGACCCCGAACATCTACGCCGATTCGATCGAGTGGATGAGCAGGCACCTCGCGCACCGTGAGAACGTGATCCTTTCGCTGCACCCCCACAATGACCGCGGCACCGCGATCGCTGCGGCCGAGCTCGGGTACCTCGCCGGCGCGGACCGCATCGAGGGATGCCTGTTCGGCAACGGTGAGCGCACCGGCAACGTCGACATCGTGGCGCTCGGCATCAATCTGCTGACTCAGGGTGTCGATCCGCAGATCGACTTCGGCGACATCGACCACGTCAAGCGAACCGCCGAGTACTGCAATCAGCTGCCGGTGCACGAGCGCAGCCCGTGGGCGGGCGACCTCGTTTTCACCGCGTTCAGCGGTTCGCACCAGGATGCCATCAAGAAGGGCTTCGAAGCGATGGAGGCCACAGCTGTCGAACGCGGCGTGACCGTCGACGAGATCCATTGGGCTGTCCCGTATCTGCCGATCGATCCGAAGGATCTGGGCCGTTCGTACGAGGCTGTCATCCGCGTCAATTCACAGTCCGGCAAAGGCGGTGTCGCGTACCTCCTCAAGAGCGACCATGCGCTGGATCTGCCGCGAAGGCTGCAGATCGAGTTCTCCGGTGTCGTGCAGGCCAAGACCGATGCGGAAGGCGGCGAGGTATCCAGTGACCAGATCTGGGCGATCTTCACGGACGAGTACCTGCCGGCATCCGCCGCGGACGAGAAGTGGGGCCGCTTCGAACTGCTCTCCACACGCACACAGAGCGATATGTCCGGTGACGTATCACTTGAGATAACACTGCGCGACGGTGAAGAGGAGGTTGCCGCGTCCGGACGGGGCAATGGGCCGGTGGCGGCCTTCTTGAGCGTGCTCGGGGCCCGCGGATTCGACATCTCGCTGTACGACTACGTCGAACACACGCTCAGTGCCGGCGGCGATGCGAAGGCCGCTGCATATGTCGAGCTGCAGGTCGATGGGGAACGCCTCTGGGGCGTGGGCATCGACGGGGACATCTCCACAGCGAGCCTCAAGGCGATCGTGTCGTGCGTGAATCGGGCGATCCGTACGCGCGAGCGCTCGGCGATCCTCACCACGGTCTGAGGGACCGGGGCGCACGCCCTTCGCGGGATGTTGGCGGACGGTCAGGGCCTGATGATCGGGATGGCGCTGGTCTCCACAGCGACCTTGCGCTGGTACAGGGCCCGTTGCTCGGGCAGCGAAATGTCGAAGATCACCGCGAGCAGCCGGATGATCGTCGTCACGGTGATGCAGGCGACAGCTGCGACGGCGAGTGGCGCACCCCATGCGTTCGCTCCGACGAGCACGAAGCAACCGGCGGCGGCTGCGACCGCGTAGAGCGATCCGACGTGCATGATCGCGACGGGCAGTCCCATGAAGATGTCTCGCAGGATGCCGCCGCCCACCGCGGCACAGACTCCGACGAACACGGCCGGAACCTCCGGGAGCCCGATAGCGAGCGCCTTGGCCGTGCCGAAGGCACCGAAGAGCCCGATCACGAGCGCGTCAAGGGCGATGATGAGCTGATTCAGCCGCTGGAACAGGCTCGCCAACAGCATGCCGATGAGCGCCGCGGCGCCGGCGGTCACCAGGTACCAGTTGCTCTGCAGCGAGACCGGCGGAACGTTGAGCAGCAGGTCGCGGATGAGACCGCCCCCCATCCCCATGATGATCCCGATGATCGTGACGCCGAGGAGATCGAGACGGCGCTTTCCGACGAATCCCGACGCGAACATCGCGCCCTGCACGCCGCCGAGGCCGACGGCGACGAGGTCTGCCCAGAGGGGGATCACGAAGAGCGGCTCTGTCACGCATCCATTGTCGCCCGTGAGGGCGATAATCGTTGAGTGCCCACCTACCGCGACGAAGTCGTGGTCCTGCGTACCCACAAGCTCGGGGAAGCGGATCGCATCCTGACGATGCTCAGCCGCCGCCACGGCAAGATCCGTGCCGTGGCGAAAGGCGTACGGCGTACGTCGTCGCGCTTCGGCGCTCGGCTGGAGCCCTTCATGGTCGCCGATGTGCAGCTGTACGAAGGGCGATCGCTCGATGTCGTCCAGCAGGCCGAATCGCTGGCATCGTACGGGGCCCAGATAGCGGTCCACTACGACCGCTACACCGCCGCACACGCGATGGTCGAGACGGCTGATCGGCTCAACGAAGCCGAATCCACCCCTCAGCAGTATCTGCTCCTGGTGGGGGGGTTGCGTACCCTCGCGCAGGGTGTGCACGCATCTCGGTCGGTCCTGGATTCGTATCTCCTGCGCGCCATGGCCCTCTCCGGCTGGGCGCCCGGGCTCGGCGACTGCGCCCGCTGCGGACGGGCCGGACCGCACGACTGGTTCGTCGCACAACTGGGTGGAACGGTGTGCAACGATTGTGCGCCCGCGGGCTCCGCTCGCCTGCGTCCCGAGACCGGCGACCTCCTGCGCGCGCTGATCGCTGGGGAGTGGGATGCCGTGGATGCCGCATCGGGCCCTGCCACCGCATCGGCGTCCGGGCTCGTCGCGGCATATGCCCAGTGGCATCTCGAGCGTGGAATTCGCTCGCTGTCGCTCATGGAGAGCACGCGATGATCTTTCCCGCCCGTGCTCCCAAGCCGTTCACTCACCGCGACGCGATGCCGTATCGCCCGCTCGACTGGACCGGGATCCAGCCGCCGCCCTTTCCCGCGGGGAGTGTGCCGGCGCACGTGGCGATCGTCATGGACGGAAACGGACGCTGGGCCAATCGTCGCGGGCTCCCCCGGATCGAGGGGCATCGAGCGGGGGAGGAAGTGCTCCTGGATGTGGTCGCCGGAGCGATTCAGGCGGGCGTCAGACACCTCAGCGTCTACGCGTTCTCGACGGAGAACTGGAGCCGCTCGCCCGACGAAGTCCGATTCCTCATGGGGTACAACCGTGACGTGCTGCGCCGTCGCCGTGATCAGCTCAACGAGTGGGGCGTGCGGATCCGCTGGGCCGGACGGCAGCCCCGCCTCTGGGGATCGGTCATCAAAGAACTGCGCATCGCCGAGCAGCTGACCGCGGCCAATGGCACGCTGACGCTGACGATGTGCATCAACTACGGTGGCCGCATCGAGCTCGTCGACGCGATGCGGAGCATCGGCGACGAGATCGCCGCCGGGCGGCTCAAGCCCTCTGCGATCAGCGAGAAGACGATTCGTCGCCACCTCTACATCCGCGACATGCCCGACGTCGACCTGTTCGTGCGTTCCTCCGGAGAGCAGCGCACGTCGAACTTCCTGCTGTGGGAGTCTGCGTACGCCGAACTGGTGTTCCTGGACACGCTCTGGCCGGATTTCTCCCGCACCGACCTCTGGCACGCCATCGGGACGTACCTGGACCGCGACCGCCGCTTCGGTGCTGCGATCGACCGACCGGCCGGGGAATAGATCCGGGTGTCCCGCTCGTTGCCACTGAGGTGACGAATGCCATCAAGATCGACGTATGGAGTGACATCGCGTGCCCCTGGTGCTACATAGGGAAGCGCAACCTGGAGAACGGACTGGCTGTCGTGGCCGACGATCCCGATGCTCCGCGGGTGGAGGTGACCTTCCACTCGTTCGAGCTTTCCCCCGACACCCCCGTTGATTTCGATGGTGACGAGCTCGAGTTCTTGAGTGGGCACAAGGGAATGCCGCGCGAGCGCGTGCGAGAGATGCTCGAGAACGTCACGGGTGTCGCAGCAGCGGCAGGGCTGGAGTATCGTTTCGACCTGCTGAAGCACACCAATACCGTCAAAGCGCATGAACTGCTGCATTTCGCGAAGGCACAGCACGCACAGCACGCGATGGAGGAGCGCTTGATGGCAGCGTACTTCACAGAGGGCCGCCATGTCGGACGCATCGACGATCTCGTGGAGCTGGCCGCAGAGGTCGGTCTCGACCCCGATGCCGCGCGGGATGCGCTCGTGTCGGGCCGGTACCTGGCGGATGTGCGAGCTGACCAGGAGCAGGCGCAGGCGTACGGCATCCAGGGCGTGCCGTTCTTCGTGATCGACGGGAAGTACGGCGTCAGCGGTGCTCAGCCGCCCGACGCGTTCGCTCAGATCACGCGCCAGGTGTGGGCCGAGCGCCAGTCGGCCTGATCAGGCGGGGAGGCTCGCCTCGATCGCGGCGACCACCTCGGGGTCGTCGGGCTTGGTCTGCGGGCGGAAGCGGTGCACGTCGCCAGACGGGGCGATGAGGAACTTCTCGAAGTTCCACATGATCGGGCCCCGTGCGCCCTCTACGTTCGGCGACTTCTTCAGCGCCTTGTAGAGCGGGGCCGCATGCGCGCCGTTCACGCGGATCTTGTCCATCACGGGGAAGCTCACTCCCCAGGTCGTCGAGCAGTACTCGAGGATCTCCTCCATCGAGCCCGGCTCCTGACCCATGAACTGGTTGCACGGGAAACCGACGACCTGCAGTCCTCGCTCGCCGTAGGCACGCTGGAGCTCCTCGAGCTGCTCATACTGCGGCGCGAGGCCGCACTTTGAAGCGACGTTGACGATGAGGATCGCCTTGTCACCGAAGTCTGCAAGAGTCTGCTCCGCGCCGTCGGCGGTCTGGAAGGCGATGTCACGGATGTTCACTGTCTGGGTATCGGCCATGTTGTCCACGATATGTCGCCGCGGCGCGACCGGGCCGATGTTCTCTGGGAGAATGGAATGAATGTCCACCCCTCTTGCCCCCGCACCGGCCCCGTCACTGAGGATCGGCCCGATCACGATGGATGCACCCGTCGTACTCGCGCCCATGGCCGGCATCACCAATACGGCGTTCCGTCGGCTATGCCGAGAGTATGGCGCGGGACTCTACGTCAGCGAGATGATCACGACGCGCGCCCTCGTCGAACGCAATGACGCCACGTTGCGGCTCATCCGACACCATGAATCAGAGACGCCGCGCTCGATTCAGCTCTACGGGGTGGATCCTGAAACGACCGAGGCGGCAGTACGCATCCTGGTCGAGGAGAATCGCGCCGACCACATCGATCTGAACTTCGGCTGCCCGGTTCCCAAGGTGACCCGGAAAGGCGGCGGTGCGGCTCTCCCGTGGAAGCTCGGACTCTTCCGCGAGATCGTTACCCGCGCGGCCCGCGCCGCCGACCACATCCCTCTGACGGTGAAGATGCGCAAGGGCATCGATGAAGGTCACCTGACCTATCTCGACGCGGGTCGAATCGCAGAGGATGCGGGGGTCGCCGCCGTCGCTCTGCACGCCCGCACGGCGGCGGAGTTCTATTCCGGGACCGCCGACTGGGACGCGATAGCGAAGCTGAAGCGCGCGGTCACCGGGATCCCGGTTCTCGGCAATGGCGACATCTGGGCAGCGGAGGACGCTCAACGGATGATGGCAGTCACCGGTTGCGACGGTGTCGTGGTCGGACGCGGCTGTCTGGGCCGGCCGTGGCTGTTCGGCGATCTGGCGCGCGCTCTGGGCGGTCCGGCCGGGGTACACCGGCCGCCGGTCGATGCGACTCTCGGCTTCGTCGCGGACGCGTTTCGACGCCACGCCGAACTTCTCGTCGAGTTCTTCGAGGACGAGGGGCGCGGATGCCGCGACATGCGCAAGCATGTCGCCTGGTACTTCAAGGGGTATCCCGTGGGCGGCGAGACGCGCGCGGCGTTGGCGACCGTCTCCAGTCTTGCCGAGATCGACGTTCTTCTCGCGACCCTCGACCTCGCCGCTCCCTACCCGGGTGCCGCCGCAGAGGGGCAGCGAGGACGCGCCGGTACGCCCAAGCGCCCCGCGCTACCGGATCGCTGGCTGGATTCGCGTGAGCTCGATGCCGCGGAGTCATCTGCCATGGCCGACGCTGAGCTGGACCACAGTGGTGGCTGAGGCGGGAGGTGTCGGCATCTCGGCGGGCCGCCCGGCCGGCTACGACGAGCACGACGTGGAGCGCTTCCATCCCGAACTGCATCGCTCGCGCCGCGACGGCTTCGCGCGCGACCGTGCTCGCGTACTGCACTCAGCGGCGCTGCGGCGCCTCGCGGCCAAGACGCAGGTGCTCAGCCCTGCGAGCCCGGCCGATTTCGCCCGCAACCGCCTCACGCATTCGCTCGAAGTCGCACAGGTCGGGAGAGAGCTCGCGATCGCGCTCGAGCTCTCTCCCGACGTGGTCGATACAGCATGCCTCAGTCACGACCTGGGCCACCCGCCGTTCGGCCACAACGGTGAGCGGGCACTGAACGATTGGGCCGTGGACATCGGCGGATTCGAGGGCAATGCGCAATCGCTTCGCATCCTCTCCCGACTGGAGCCCAAGGTCGTCGATGCGGATGGCGGCAGCTTCGGGCTCAATCTCACGAGAGCGAGTCTGGATGCCGCGTGCAAATACCCCTGGAACGTCGAACACGCGATTCTCGATCCCGGAGGGCGGCTGAAGTTCGGCGTGTATCCGGAGGACGAAGCGGTGTTCCGGTGGATGCGCGAGGGTGCGCCCGGGCGCGTGCGCTGCATCGAGGCCGAGGTCATGGACCTGTCGGACGACATCGCGTACTCGGTGCATGATTTCGAGGACGCGATCCTCAACGGCTACCTCGATCCGCGCCGGCTCTTGGATGCGCGGGAGCATGAGGCGCTGTTGACCGCGATCCGCTCGTGGGTCGGAAACGAGTTCTCGCGAGATGAGCTCGGCGATGCGCTCTTCCGGCTGACTCGACTGCCGGAATGGATCGCCGGGTTCGATGGCTCGCGCGCGGCCGTGGCGCGGCTGAAGAACCTCACGAGCGACGTGATCGGCCGGTTCGCACGCGCCGCGACGGCCGCCACGCGCGAGTCCTACGCGGCACCCGTGCTGACGCGGTTCCGCGGACGCATGGTGATTCCGCGCGTCATCGAGGTGGAGATGGCCGTCCTCAAGGGCGTTATCGGGGCCTTCGTCGTGTCGATCGAAGGCCGGAAGGGCCTGTACAGGGAGCAACGCCGCGTACTGGGCAGGCTCGCCACGGCGCTATGGGAGCGCCCCGACCAGTTGGATCATCTCTACGCCGAGGATTTCGCTGCGGCCTCCACCGATTCTGCGCGTCGCCGGGTCGTCGTCGACCAGGTCGCGAGCCTGACCGACCGGTCTGCCATCGAGTGGCACGCCCGCTTGGTGGGACCGGTCGACCTGAGGGAGCTCGGTTTGCGGTCGTCGGGGGAACGCGTCACTGCCGCGCATGCCTATGCGCTGCCGGAGCCGATCGAGGGACTGGGTCCCGACCTCGCGACCGGCCTCGGGGTCGGGGCCGTACCGGCCGAGGGCTTCTGATGGCGCGGATCAGGCAAGAGGATGTCGACGAGGTGAAGGCTCGCACGAATATCGCCGATATCGTCGGGGAGCGCGTCGCTCTGAAATCAGCGGGGGTCGGCTCGATGAAGGGCCTGTGTCCCTTTCACGACGAGCGGAGTCCGAGCTTCCACGTGCGCCCACAGGTCGGGTACTACCACTGCTTCGGCTGCGGCGAGTCCGGAGACGTCTACTCATTCCTCCGCTCGATGGACCACGTGTCCTTCACGGAGGCTGTCGAGCGTCTTGCTGCCAGAATCGGCTTTGAACTGCACTACGAGGATGGGGGAGTCGCCCCAGAGACGAGCGGACGCACGCGGCTCTATCAGGCCAACTCCGCCGCCGCGGAGTGGTTCCGGAGCCGGCTGTCTTCGCCCGAAGCGGAAGCGGCGCGTCGTTTCCTCGGCGAGCGGGGCTTCGACGCGGGCGCAGCAGCGCACTTCGGTGTGGGCTATGCACCGAAGGGCTGGAACGGGCTGCGCGATGCACTCAAGACGCAGGGCTTCACCGAGCAGGAACTCACGGCGGCGGGCCTGCTCTCTCAGGGGCAGCGCGGGGTCTATGACCGCTTTCGCGGGCGACTGGTCTGGCCGATCCGTGATGTGACCGGTCAGACGATCGGCTTCGGCGCGCGGAAGTTGTACGAGGACGACCAGGGACCGAAGTACCTCAACACGCCGGAGACCCCGATCTACAAGAAGGCGCAGGTCCTCTACGGTCTCGACCTCGCCAAGAGGGAGATCTCGCGGTCGCACAGCGTCGTCGTCGTGGAGGGGTACACCGACGTGATGGCGTGTCACCTCGCCGGGATCACGACGGCAATCGCCAGCTGCGGCACCGCGTTCGGCTCCGATCACATCACGGTGCTCCGCCGTGTGATGGGTGACGACACGGCATCCGGGGAAGTCGTCTTCACCTTCGATCCGGACGCCGCCGGTCAGAAGGCCGCCTTGCGCGCCTTCAGCGAAGAGAAGCGCTTCGCCGCGCAGACCTATGTCGCTGTCGGCCCGGACGGCCTCGATCCGTGCGACCTGCGCCTGCACCGAGGCGATGCCGCCGTCCGCGCGATCATGGACGACAAGACCCCGATGTTCGAGTTCGTGATGGACCAGCGGCTCGCTGTCTTCGACCTCTCCACCGTCGAGGGACGCGTCGGCGCCCTTCGCGCCGCGGCGCCGATCGTCGCCGAAATCCGCGACCCTGCGCTACGGCCGGGGTACATACACGTCCTCGCCCGGAAGCTCGGGATGGACCTCGGCGAGGTGCGTCCGGCCGTCGAACGTGCCGCGCGTGCCACGCGCGCGACGGCTGCCCCCCTCGCTTCACCGCATCCTGTGGCGACGAGAACGGCTGAGCAGACGCTCGCGGCCGACCGGGTCACGATCGCCGCTCTCCCCCGTACGGCCGACGTCGCCCTCGAGCGCGATGCCCTCATGGGCGTGCTGCAGTACGGTCACCTCTTGGACGCGGCCGAGACGGATGCCGCCCTGGCGCTGCCGATGTCACATCCTGCGTTGGATGCTGTTCGGCTCTCGATCGCGGCACAGCCCGATCGCACCCGCGTCGGTTGGGCCGCTGCTGCGGTCGAGGCTACCCGGGAGCCGCTCCGGTCACTCGCGGTCGAGCTTCTCACGGCGACGTTCCCCGCGCTGACAGAGTCGGAGGCGAAGGCGTCCGCACGCTCGCTCTGCCTGCGCCTGCGCGTGCGCGCGATCGACCGCGAGAAGAGTGAACTCCTCGGGGCGATTCAGCGCCTGCCGGCGGATTCGTCCGAAGGCCGCAGCGTCCGCCTCGCCCTCCGTGACCTCGATCAGCGCCGACAAGCGCTCAGCGAGGAGAAGTAGCGTGGTCGGAGCGAACGGGGAATGATGAAGCCCATGCCCCGCATCGCCGATGACGCCCCAGCCATCCGCGCCGCGGACCTGTCGCTCGACCGCGGCGGAGTGCGCGTCATCGACGGCATGACGTTCACGCTCCAGCGCGGCGGAGCCTTGGCGATCATGGGCCCGACCGGTGCCGGAAAGTCCAGCCTGGCCGCGATCCTGTCCGGAGTCCGCCACGATGGATTGACCGTGGCCGGAGGTGATGCCTGGGTTACGGGCATATCGGTGCGGCGCGGGGGTCGCAGGCTCCGGGTGAGGGGCGTTCTCACCGGGTACCTCGCCCAGGGCGCTGGATCGAGCCTTCCCTCACGCCTGACCGTCGAGGACGTCATCAGCGAGCCGATCATGGCGCGCGATCGCAGCGTGAATCCACGTGGGCTGGCGATCCGTGTAGCGGGGTTGCTGGATGAGCTCGAACTGCCGCTGGGCGCCGCCGCGAAGTACCCCTATGAGTTGAGCTCGGGGATGCGCCAGCGTGTCGCGCTCGCCCGCGCCCTGATTCTTGAGCCGCTGGTGTTCATCGGGGATGATCCTTACGCGAACCTCGATATCGGAGTGCGCCGTGCGGCGCGGGACGCACTGCTGCGGCGTCGCGAGCACGCGGGCATGGCGCTCCTCGTGGTCACCAACGACTCGGAGACGGTGCGCGAGCTTCAAGCCGACGTCGTGGTGCTGCGCGCCGGTCATATCGTCGGATGCGGCCGCGGTGGTGGAGAGCTCGTGTGGACGCCGGACGGTCGCAATGCTCTCGCGCTGTGACACGCGCCGATGGGCCCACGCGTCGTCAGCACCGGTCGAGTCTTGCTAGGATGGTCTGGTTGCCCGCTCGCGGGTGGCTGATCCTCGGTAGCTCAATTGGCAGAGCAGCCGGCTGTTAACCGGCAGGTTCTTGGTTCGAGTCCAAGCCGGGGAGCGAAGGGCCCTGGACTCCACTCCGGGGCCCTTCTTCGTCACCTGGATCATGGGCGATGTCACGCGTCGATATCGTCGACGCCGGGGGTCCAGGACTGCCCCGTCACTCCCCACCCGCGCTTGCGCGCGAGTTTCTGAACCGTCTTCCATTCGCCGTCGTCGAGCCGGTCGAGGTACAGGATGCCGTCCAGATGATCGTATTCGTGCTGCATGATCCTCGCGCGCCACCCGGTCACTTCGATGCGGACCGGGTTCCCGTCGAGATCCGAACCCGTGACCAGGACCTCGTCCGAGCGGCGAAGCGGAAAACGCTCGCCGGGGAACGACAGGCATCCTTCCGACTCTTCCTCGGGGTCGGGTGCGCCGGGTTCGATCGGCCGCATCCACAGTTCCGGGTTGATGATCACACCGCGCCAGGGGCCGCCGTCGTCATCCTGATAGCCATAGGTGTATATCCGCAGCGAGACGCCCACCTGAGGGGCCGCGAGCCCCACGCCGGGCGCGGCATCCATCGTGTCGAACATGTCCGCCACGAGCGTGCGGATCTCGTCGGTGATCTCGTCGACGGGGGCGGCGGGGGAGTGCAGGCCGGCGTCGCCCATGATTCGAATCGGAAGAACAGCCACGTCCTGAGCCTACCGATCGCCTGCGGCAGTTAGTGTCGAGGGATGATGGATGCCGCCTCGACCCTCGGTGATGTCACCGATCAACTGGTCGGCGTTTTCGACGATCCCAAGATCTTGATCGGCGTTCCGTTGGCGCTTCTCGGCGCCGTGTTCATGTCGTTCGGTGCGCAATACCAGCACCGCGGCGTCCAGAAGGTCGAGCGGCTCACTCACGTCAACGGCGGCAGCGGACTCACCGGAGCTCAGCTGGCCAATTTGCTGCGGCGGCCGTCGTGGGTCGCGGGAACCGCGATGCTGGGTCTCGCAATCGTCTGCCAGCTCGCCGCGCTGTCGTTCGCTCCGCTCATCCTGGTGCAGCCGCTGGGTGCGATCTCGCTCGTGATCACGACGCTGCTGAACGCCCGCATCAGCGGTCACCACCCGACGAAGCGGTCGATCGGCGCGATTGCCCTGTGCGTCGGCGGCATCTTCCTGTTCGTCACGATAGCGGCCGTCTATGCCACCGAGACGCCGGTCAGCGACCGCCAGCTTCTCACGGTGCTCGTGATCTTGGCCGTCGTCGTCGTCGTGCTCGGCGGTCTGTGGGTGTGGCTTCGGCGCCGGACGAACGCACTGTTCTACATCGCGAGTGCGGGCATGATCTACGGTTTCGTCGCGACCCTCGCGAAGGTCGTCATCAGCCGCATTCAGCATGGCGAATTCGAGTGGCTCACCGTCCTCTGCGTCGTGGCGCTCGTCGCCGGCACCGCAGTCGGCGCTTACTTCGTGCAGACCGCATACGCCTCCGGTCCCCCCGATCTGGTCATCGCCGGGTTGACCGTCATCGACCCGATCGTCGCGATCGTCATCGGCCTCGCCGTTCTGCACGAAGCGGCGACAGCACCGTGGGGTGCGTTCGTCGGTTTCGCGGTGGCGGGTGCGCTTGCGATCGCGGGGGTATTCCAGCTGGCCCGCTATCATCCGCAGATCGTCAGTGACAGTCAGGAGATCCCGATTCCGCGCGGGAGCGATGCGTCCTCGGGCACGGGGTCCACCCGCATCACCGAGGCTGTCGCCAAGGTCTGGCCCGATCCGCCGGTGCGCAATCGCGACCAGTCTTCGCCGCGATAGGATCGAACCCGCAGGGGGCGGTGGCCAAGCTGGTCAAGGCAGCGGGCTCATAACCCGACGATCGCGGGTTCAAGTCCCGCCCGCCCTACGTCACAAATCACACTGTTGTGATTCGCGGAGTCCTTCGGCCATAATGGGGGATAATCGCACATCTCGCCGTAACTCCGGCATCTCAGGTCGTAGGGGAAGACGTACCTGACGAAACGGAGAAGCAGATGGCGACATCACCCGCGCGTGGAGTGGTCTACATTCACTCTGCGCCACGAGCGTTGTGCCCCCACCTGGAGTGGGCGGTAGGACGTGCCCTGGGCCGTGCGGTCAGTTTCGACTGGGTCGACCAGCCGGTCCTCGCCGGCAGTCGACGTGCCGAATTCTATTGGGAAGGACCCGCCGGAACAGGCGCCGCCCTTGCCACGGCGATGCGCGGGTGGGAGCACCTGCGATTCGAAGTGAGCGAGGATCCCTCCCCGCGCAGCGACGGCGGCCGCTGGATGCACACGCCGGGCCTCGGAATTCACTTCGCACAAACCGACACGGCAGGAAACATCGTCGTCGGAGAGGACCGCATCCGCTACGCGATGGAGATCGCGGCGGGCGACGCCACCGAGCTTCGACGCGAGCTCGACATCGCCCTGGGTTCGGCATGGGACGAGGAACTCGAGGCCTTCCGCCATGCGAGCGACGACGCCTCGGTCGTCTGGCTTCACAAGGTCGGCTGACGACGGGCTCAGACCGAGGCGAAGGCTACGACCGCGTTGTGTCCGCCGAAACCGAATGAGTTGCTGATGGCGAGCTGATCACCCGCTCCCAGAGGGGTCGGCTGTCCCGACAGGCGGAAGGGCACTGCCGGGTCCTGCTCACTGATGTTGATCGTCGGAGGAGCGACGCGCTCTCGAATGGCGAGGATCGCGAAGATGGCTTCCAGCGCTCCGGTGCCACCCAGCAGGTGCCCGGTGGACGCTTTCGTGGCCGAGACGGGGATCTCGTCGATCCGCGCGCCGAAGACGCTCTTCAGTGCGACATACTCATTGGGGTCGCCGACCGGTGTGGATGTCGCGTGGGCGTTGATGTGTGTGACCTCGTCCACCGAGCGTCCCGCCGCTTCGAGTGCCATCCGCACGGCACGCGCGGCGCCGTCGCCCTCGGGATCGTTCGCGGTGATGTGGTAGGAGTCAGCCGTGACGCCACCGCCGACGACCTCTGCGTAGATCTTCGCGCCACGCGCCTTTGCGTGCTCCTCGGTCTCGAGGATCAGAACGGCCGCGCCTTCGCCCATCACGAATCCGTCGCGGTCGATGCTGCCCGGCCGCGAGGCCGTTTCGGGGGAGTCATTGCGCTTGGAGAGCGCCTGCATCGAGGAGAAGGAAGCGATTGTGACCGGGTGGATCACTGACTCGGTACCACCGGCGATGACAACGTCGGCCAGCCCGTCACGAAGGTGCTCCACCGCGTTGACGATCGACTCGGTGCTCGAAGCGCACGCGCTCGCAACCGTCCGCGCGTACGCCCGCGCACCGAAGTGAAGCGAGAGGTTCCCGGCCGCTGAATTCGGCATGAGCATCGGGACCGTCATCGGCAGAACTCGCCGGGGACCCTTCTCCCGCAACGTGTCCCATGCATCCAGCAGGGTCCACAGTCCGCCGATGCCGGTGGCGAAGTCCACACCGAGGCGTTCAGGCGCTACGTCTGGTTCCCCGGCATCCTTCCAGGCTTCCAACGCTGCCACGAGGGCGAACTGGGCCGAGGGGTCCAGTCGCTTCGAGACCGGCCTTTCGAGAACCGTATCGGGTCGAACCGCTGCCTGAGCCGCGAACGTCACGGGAAGCTGGTACTGCTCGACCCAGTCGTACTCCAGGGTGCGCGTGCCGGACGCGCCGGACAGTAACGCCTTCCAACTGTCCGGCGCTGTCCCGCCGATGGGGGACGACGCGCCGATTCCGGTCACAACGATTCGCGGGGTACTCATGGTGTTCCTCGTGGTGTTCCTCAGCGTGCAGATGACTCGCGCCGGTGGGGGTGGATGCCCGCCACCGGAGCGTCGATCACGCCTGGTGGGAGATGATGAAGGTGACGGCGTCGCCGACAGTCTTGAGGTTCTTGACCTCTTCGTCGGGGATCGCGACGCCGAACTTCTCTTCTGCGTTCACAACGATCGTCATCATCGAGATCGAATCGATGTCGAGATCGTCTGTGAAGGACTTCTCGAGTGCGACCTCGTCGGCAGAGATGCCTGTCTCATCGGTGATGAGTTCGGCGAGCCCGGCCAGGACCTCGTCGTTGCTGAATGCCATGGGATTCTCCTTCTTTTCGGGGTTCACCGACCCGTGCGGGCCGGAATCAGTCTAGATGGGGGGGTCCGCCCGTTCAGGGGAGGACGACGACCTGGGCGCCGAAGACGAGTCCCGCGCCGAAGCCGATTTGCAGAGCCAATCCTCCGCTGACTTCGGGATGTTCCCGCAGCAGCCGATGCGTGGCGAGGGGAATGGATGCCGCTGAAGTGTTCCCCGTCGTCTCTATGTCGCGCGCGATCACGACGCTCTCCGGAAGCTTCAGTTGCTTGGCGAACTGGTCGATGATGCGCATGTTCGCCTGGTGAGGAATGAACGCGGCGAGGTCGGATGCCTCGATCCCGGCTGCCTCGAGGGCCTGATGCGCGACCTTGGCCATCTCCCAGACGGCCCAGCGGAAGACCGTCGGCCCCTCCTGCCTCATGGTGGGCCAGGGAGCAAGACCGTCACGGAACTCGACGAGCGTGTGATTCATGCCCACGACGTCGGCCTTCGATCCATCGGATCCCCACACCGTCCGCCCGATACCGGGAAAATCGCTGGGCCCGATGACGGCGGCGCCGGCGCCATCGCCGAGGAGGAAGGAGATGGAGCGATCGGTGGGATCGACGATGTCGCTGAGCTTCTCAGCCCCGATGACGAGCGCGTAACTCGCAGCGCCGGCGCGGATGAGCGCATCCGCCTGGGCAACGCCGTAGGCGAATCCGGCGCACGCGGCGTTCACGTCGTACGCGGCGGCGGGATTGGCGCCCACTCGATCGGCGACGATCGCCGAGACCGACGGCGTCTGTCGCGGATTGGTGATCGTCGTGACGATGACGAGGTCGATCTGCGCAGGGTCGATGCCGGCGGCGGCGATCGCTTCCGCGCCGGCCCTCGATGCCAGGTCGACGGCCGTTGTCTGGGCGTTCGCACGCGCGCGCGTGACGATGCCCGTGCGCTGCCGGATCCATTCGTCGCTGGAGTCGATCGCCGCGATCAGATCGTCGTTGGGGACGAGGTTCTCGCCCCGTGCCGCGCCGTAGGCGAGGATCCGGGTGTGTGCCGGTCCGGTGGGCTGGATGAGCGTGCGGGTCATGCGTCGGCTCCTGTCAGCAAGGCGGCGGCGGCCGCAAGATCGTCCGGCGTCTTCACTGCGACGGTCGGGACGCCGCGCAGCGCCCGCTTGGCGAGGCCGACGAGCGTGCCCGCCGGGGCCAGTTCAATGATGCCGGTGACGCCGTGATCGGCGAAGGACGACATGCACCGGTCCCATCGCACCGGCGTGGCCACCTGGGCGACCACCAGGTCGAGCGCTGCGCGACCCTCGGAAACGGTCGAGCCGTCGTGGTTGGTCCAGAGCGTGAGGCGAGGATCGGCGACCGCGATGTCATCGGCCGCGGCACGGAGGGCGTCGACCGCGGATGCCATGAAGCGTGTGTGGAATGCTCCGGCCACCTGCAGAGGGACGATTCGCGTGGACTGAGGAGCGTCGGCCCGCAAGGCCTCGAGCGCGGTCAGGGCGCCGGCAGCGACGATCTGGCCGCCTCCGTTGTAGTTGGCCGGCGTGAGATCGAGTTGAGCGAGCCGGCCGAGGACGGCTTCCTCGTCGCCGCCGAGAACGGCACTCATGCCGGTCTGCTCCGCCGCTGCGGCCACAGCCATTGCGCGCCCGCGGAGACCGACGAGGGACATTCCGTCGCTTTCTGAAAGGACGCCGGCCGCGACGAGCGCGGCGATCTCCCCGACAGAGTGCCCGGCGACACCGCCGGGCTCGTCGCCCGCCGCGGTGAGAGCGGCGAAAGAGACGAGCGAGGCGGCGACGATAAGGGGCTGCGCGACGCGGGTGTCGCGGATGCGGTCGGCATCCCACACGGTCCCCGCCGCGATGAGGTCGACCTGCGCGTCGTCGGAATAGCGCAGCAGAGCGTCACGTACTCCGGGCACATCGAGCCACGGCAAAAGAAACCCGGGAGTCTGTGAACCCTGTCCGGGGAAGACGGTGATGATCACTTCCCTATCCTCCCAACATCCTCCCGGTGCCCGCTGGCGATCATGTCACAAGAATGCCGCCCAGCCTTGTGTGTGTCATACATGGGGATTCCGGTGCGCGCGTCTCACGCGCGACGTGGACCCGGCGCACGGCGGCGCGTGGCGTCAGTTCCGATCGAGCCGATGATGAGTGCTGTCTGCAGTATCAGCGCTTCACGGGGTCCGGTGGCATCCCAGCCGATGACCTCCGACACTCGCTTCAGGCGATAGCGGACGGTGTTTGGATGCACGAAGAGATCCCTCGCTGTGGCCTCGAGCGAACGGCCGTTGTCCAGATAGCTCCACAGTGTCGTCACGAGGTCGGGCGAATGCGCTTGCAGGGGACGGTAGATGCGTTCCACCAGCGTCGCCTTCGCCATGACGTCGCCAGCCAATGCGCGCTCCGGCAGCAGGTCGTCCGCTTCCACCGGTCGTGGTGCGTTGCGCCACGCTGTGGCAACCGCAAAGCCGGCCAATGCGGCATGCGCACTCCGCCCGGCATCCACCAGTGCCGGAACGGGAGGTCCCAGAACGAGGTGCCCCCCTCCGAACGCGGGCTCGAGTCGGCGGGCGATCTCGGGGAACGGAAGTACGGCCCGGGCATCGTCGCGCGCCGACAGCTCGGCCCGACCGATCACAAGGACCAGCCGTGAGCTCTGGACGCCGATCAGGACGTCCACCCCGAATCTGCGCGTCATGCGCCTCAGCTGATCCACGTCGAGCTGAGGGGGAGTCGTACCCACGAGCACCGCGACCTCGCCGTGACCGTGCCAGCCGAGAGCGGCGATGCGGCTGGGAAGCTCATCGTCGGCTTCGCCGGTAAGGATCGAATCGACCACGAGCGCTTCGAGGCGTGCATCCCACAGACCCCGTGCCTCGGCCGCCCGCGCATAGATGTCCGCGGATGCGAAGGCCACCTCGCGCGAGAACAGCAGGATGCTCTCACGCAGGTCCTCTGCGCGTCCCGCGACCCTCTCCTCGGTGACGGCGACCGTCACACGAAGAAGCTGCAGGGTCTGGGTGAGACTGACACTGCGCAGCAACTCTCGAGGAGCGGCGGCGAAGATGTCTGCGGCGATCCACGGCGTCGAGCCGGGGTCTTCGTACCATTGGATGAAGGACGCGATGCCCGCCTGCGCGACGAGTCCCACCGCGGATCTTCTCGCCGGCGGCATGTCTGCGTACCACGGCAGTGAATCCTCGAGGCGCTGGATGGTCGCGGTGGCCAGATCGCCGGAGATACGCCGGAGCCATACGAGTGTCTCCGCCTTCTCCTCAGCGGTGGGGCGGGCGGTCATGGGAAGGGGGTCAGCTTTCGCCGCCAGCGCTTCCACTCGTGCCTGCTGTGACGTCGTGCAGGTGGTATTTCTCGATCGCCTGTGCCGAGAGCTTTCGGTCGACGAGTCCTTCGTCGGCAAGGGCCTGAAGGGTCCTGACGACGACGGACGGTCCATCGATCTTGAAGAATCGGCGAGCAGCCGCGCGCGTATCGGAGAAGCCGAACCCGTCCGCGCCCAGCGTCGCGAACCGCCGCGGAACCCATGGCCGGATCTGATCCTGCACCGCGTGCATGTAGTCGCTCACGGCGATGATCGGGCCGTCCGTTTCCTGCAGCTTCTGGGTGACGTACGCGGTGTGCGGCTCTTCGAGCGGATTGAGGAAGTTGTGCTCGTCTGCGCGCAGGCCGTCGCGGCGCAACTCTGTCCAGCTCGTCACCGACCAGACATCGGCCGTGACACCCCAATCGTCCCTCAGCAGCTTCTGAGCCTCGAGCGCCCACGGTACGCCCACGCCGGAGGCGAGCAGCTGAGCACGGTGGCCCTCACCCTCGCCGACGGCGACGCGGTGCAGGCCGCGGACGATTCCTTCTGCATCCACGTCCTCCGGCTCGGCCGGCTGCACGATTGGCTCGTTGTACACGGTGATGTAATACATGACGTTCGGGGCGGGGTGGTTGCCGCCGTACATCCGCTCGATCCCGGCGCGCACGATGTGAGCGATCTCATATCCGTATGCGGGGTCGTAAGAGACCGTGGCGGGGTTGGTGGATGCCAGCAGGTGCGAGTGCCCGTCGGCGTGCTGCAGACCCTCGCCGGTGAGGGTCGTGCGCCCCGCCGTCGCGCCCATGATGAAGCCGCGCGCCATCTGGTCGCCGGCGGCCCACTGGGCGTCGCCCGTACGTTGGAAGCCGAACATCGAGTAGAAGATGTACACCGGTATCAGGGGTTCACCGTGCGTCGCGTACGCGGTTCCGATGCTGGTGAACGCCGCGACGGCGCCTGCCTCGTTGATCCCCACGTGGATCATCTGGCCTTGCGGACTCTCCTTGTAGGCGAGGAGCAGTTCTCGGTCGACCGACGTGTAGTTCTGCCCATTCGGGTTGTAGATCTTCGCGGTCGGGAAGAAGGCGTCGAGCCCGAACGTGCGCGCCTCATCAGGAATGATCGGAACGATCCGGTGACCGAAGTCCTTCGCCCGCAGCAGGTCCTTGAGCAGCCGCACGAACGCCATCGTTGTGGCGACTTCTTGCGTGCCCGAGCCCTTCTTCGGCAGCGCGTACGCGGTGTCGTCGGGCAGGGTGATCGGCACGTGATGAGTGCGGCGCTCGGGCAGGAACCCACCCAGATCACGCCGCTTCTCGACCATGTAGCGGATCGTCTCGTCCTCCATTCCCGGGTGGAAATACGGAGGGGCGTAGGGGTTCTCCTCGAGCTGCGCGTCGGTGATCGGGATGCGCATCGAGTCGCGGAACTGTTTGAGGTCCTCGAGGCTCATCTTCTTCATCTGATGGGTGGCATTGCGCCCCTCGAAGTGGTGGCCGAGTCCGTAGCCCTTGATCGTCTTCGCGAGGATGACGGTCGGCTGCCCTTTGTGCTCCGTGGCGGCCTTGTAGGCGGCATAGAGCTTCCGGTAGTCCAGTCCACCGCGGCGGAGCTTGCCCCAGATGTCTTGGTCCGACCAACCCGACACCATCGCTGCGGTTCGCTCGTCGCGTCCGAAGAAGTGGTCCCGGATGAACTTTCCGTCTTCCGCTCGATACGTCTGGAAGTCGCCGTCCGGAGTCGTGTTCATGAGGCGGACCAACGCGCCATCGTGATCGTCCTGCAGCAGTTCGTCCCAGCCACGCCCCCAGACGACTTTGATGACGTTCCAGCCGGCGCCGCGGAAGAAGCTCTCCAGCTCCTGGATGATCT
>NZ_WOYQ01000080.1 GCF_011620665.1 Microbacterium sp. | reverse complement strand
TGGCGGAGACGGAGGGATTTGAACCCTCGGTCCCCGTGAGGGGACTCCACCTTAGCAGGGTGGTGCACTCGGCCGGACTATGCGACGTCTCCACGGCATCCGACGCGAAACGGCGCGGATGCACTCGGCAATCATAGCCGTTCCGTCAGATCGTGGCGAACCGCGCTGGCCTATCGCTCGGCGACCGTGCAGGTCACCTGGGCAGCGGTCTGGCCGGTGACGGAGCTGGGCAGCGCGACAGCGGTTTCGGTCGGCGACGGCGTGGCCGCGGGCGATTCCGTGCCGGATGGGCTGGCGCTTGCCGTGGGCGCGGGGGTTGGGGCGGTGGCTTCACCGACGACCTCGGTGCCAGAGCCGCCTCCGGTCGACCCCGTGAGCTGAAGCGGCTGGTTGGCCGCCAGTGCTTCGAACAGCACATCCGCGTCAGCGGTGACCGGGAGCACCCGCACCCCGCCCTCGGCGTATTGGGTGGGGTACTGCACGAAGACGATGTCTTCGTAGGGCACGCTGCGCACCGCCATGGCTATCTGCACCATCCGCTGCGGATTGGTGAGCGTGTCGCTCAGCACGAGCTGCCCTGTGGCCACCTGCTTGATGGCCGTGGTTGCGAGGTTGAGCAAGGTGCCGGGATTCGACAGCACACCATCTGACTGGAGCTTGCGCACCATCGAGCTCATGAACTGCTGCTGGTTCGAAATGCGCCCGAGGTCCGATCCATCGCCGATGCCGTGGCGGATGCGGAGAAACTGCAAAGCTTCGACGCCCACGAGCGTGTGCTCGCCCGCGGTGAGATTGAGACCGGTGTGGCCGTCGCTGATGTCGTCCGAGACGCAGACATCGACTCCGCCGATCGCGTCCGACAAATTGATGACGCCGGTCCATCGCATGGCTGCGGCGAACTGGATGTCGACGCCTGTGAGCTTCTCGACCGTGAGCACGCTGCAGGGAAGCCCCCCGTACATGTACGACACGTTGATCATCTGCGAGCTCATGGCCGAGTATTGCGTGCCGTCCTCCCCGGTGCAGGAGGGAATGGAGACGAGCATGTCGCGCGGAATCGAGACGATCGTCACGCGACGCGGCGCATCGCTGATGTGCACGAGCATCGTCACGTCGTTGCGTTCGCCCTTGGCATCCGTCGCCGCGCAGCGGGGGAAGAGTGCGAGGTCCTGGCCCTCGCACGAGTCGGTGCCGACGACGAGCATGTTGACGCCGCCCTCGATCTCTCCGATCGCCGGCGGAAGCTGGCTGCCATCATCTCCGATCGACACCCCCGAGGCGGCGACCGCGCGGGAGGCATCCCACACGGCGAACCCGCCGATCGCGACCACACTCACGACGACGACGACGACGATCGCGCCGAGAATCGTGAGGACCTGCGCGAACGGATTCGGAGACTGCAGGATTCCGTGACGCGCGACGGGCTGTCGACGCGAAGACGCCGTGCGCTCGGGGCGTGGGGTCACGCACAATCCTTTCGAAACGCGGAGGGTGTGGGATTCGAACCCACGGGACATCGCTGCCCACTGGTTTTCAAGACCAGGTCCATCGGCCGCTCGGACAACCCTCCCGACGGGCACCGAAGCATCCGCCGAACAGGGGAAGTCTAGTCGACCACGTTCTGCCCATTGTCGCGGCAACCGCCTGTGGACCGGCTGAAAACCGCTACAAGCGGCGGAGAATCTCGGCGGCGCCGCCCACATAGACCGACGACGCGACTTCGGATGCCGCTGCCCGCACCTCGTCCGGCCCCTGTGCCATGGCGATCGCCCGCCCGCCGTGTTCGCGCGCCCAGCTCAGCATCCCGACGTCATTGCGCCCGTCGCCCATGACCAGCACGCGCTCGGGATCGACGCCGAGCCACGTGCGCACCCGCTCGAGCGCGGTGGATTTGTCGACACCCTGCGGGGCGATGTCGAGCCAGGCCGACCAGCCGACGGAATACGACACTTCGCTCAGCCCGATGCGGGCGACCAGGTCGACGAAGTCCCGGTCGGTGTCGTCCGGCGAGGCCACGACGACGCGGCACACGGGCTGGCCCGCGAGCTCGTCGAAGCTGACACGCTGCGCCTGCGCGAGATTCCACTCATCCATCTCACCCGTATAGCGCCGGCGGCCATCGGCGAGCTCGACCATGTAGTTGGCGGACGGCAGATGCTCCCCGAGAAGGCGCAGCACCTGCGCGGGATCGAAAGTCTCGACGTGGAAGCGCTCGTAGCGCAGCTCATCGACGAAGTCACCGTCGACGCGCTTCATGATGACGGCGCCGTTTGAGCACACGGCGTATGCGGGAGCGAGCTCGAGAACGCGCTGGATGCCGCGAGTGCCCTCCCAGCTCCGCCCGGTCGCGAGCATGACCTCGTGGCCGGCGCGGCGCGCGTGCGCGACGGCGTCGACGATGCCAGGGCTGAGCGTCTCATCCTCGAGCAGCACGGTGCCGTCGACATCGAGAGCGATCAGCAGCGGCTCGGCGGGACCCGCGGCATCCTCCACCTCCTCGGCGAGGTCTCCGACGCGCTCGGCGGACTGCGCCGGGGCGGTGATCTCGATCGACCCGGTCGGCGGGAGGGGCGCGGAGGTCATCCGATCGGCTCCGCGACCTCGATGCCGCCCAGATACGGGCGGAGCACCTCGGGGATGAGCACCGAGCCGTCCGCCCGCTGGTGGGTTTCGAGAAGCGCGACGATCCAGCGAGTCGTCGCGAGGGTGCCGTTGAGGGTCGCGACGGGCGCCGTCCCCTTGCCCTCGGGCCGGTACCGCACGTCGAGTCGGCGAGCCTGGTAGCTCGTGCAGTTGCTCGTCGACGTCAGCTCGCGGTAGGTGCCCTGCGTAGGAACCCAGGCTTCGACGTCGTACTTGCGCGCGGCGCTCGAGCCGAGGTCACCCGCGGCGACATCGATCACACGGTAGCTGAGGCCGAGGTCCTGCAGCATCCGTTCCTGCAGCGCGACGAGGCGCAGGTGCTCCGCCTCGGCGTCGTCCGGCGTCGTGTAGACGAACATCTCGAGTTTGTTGAACTGGTGGACGCGTATGATCCCACGGGTGTCCTTGCCGTACGAGCCGGCCTCGCGGCGATAGCAGGTCGACCATCCGGCGTAGCGCTTCGCCCCCGCCGTCAGGTCGATGATCTCGCCCATGTGATACCCGGCGAGCGGCACCTCACTGGTCCCGACGAGGTATAGGTCATCGGCCTCCAGCTTGTAGACCTCATCGGAGTGCTGACCGAGAAAGCCGGTCCCCCGCATGACCTCGGGCCGTACGAGCGTGGGCGGGATCATGGGGACGAAATCGGCATCGATCGCACGCTGCAGCGCGAGCGACATGAGCGCGTACTCGAGGCGCGCGCCGATTCCGGTGAGGAAATAGAACCGGCTTCCCGAGACCTTCGTGCCGCGCTCCATGTCGATCGCGCCGAGCTTCTCGCCGAGAGCGAGGTGGTCGAGCGGTTCGAAGTCGAAGGATGCCGGCTCGCCGTGCGTACGGAGCGTGACGAAGGCCTCTTCGCCGCCGGCCGGAACACCGTCGATGACGATGTTCTCGATCACGCCGAGCGCGGCCTCGGCCGCCGCTTCGGCCGCCGTGGCGACCAGCTGTGCCCGCTTCACGCGATCGCTCAGCTCCTTCGCCTGTGCCACGAGCGCAGGTTTGTCACCCCTCGGCGCCTGCGCGACCGTCTTGCCGTGCGCGTTCTGCGCCGCGCGGAGCTCTTCGAACTCGGTGATCGCGGCGCGGCGCTCACGATCAGCGGCCAGAGCGGCGTCGACCGTGTCGGGCGACTCGCCACGGGCCTCCTGCGAGCGCTTGACGAGGTCGGGGTGGTCACGAAGGAACGCGAGATCGATCACCGGACAAGTCTAGAGCGCCAGGTATCCTCAGCCTCATGACCGATTCCCCCCGCGACCAGCAGGCCGCGCTCGTCTACAACCCGACCAAGGTCGATGCCGAGTCTCTCCGCGCAACCCTGACGGACGAGGGCGCCGCCGCCGGGTGGGGTGAACCTCTCTTCTACGAGACGACCGTCGAGGAGCTCGGCGACGGCCTGGCTCGGCAGGCGCTCGACCGGGGTGCGGCGGCCGTTCTGGTCGCGGGAGGCGACGGCACGGTGCGCGCGGTCAGCGAGGCGATGAGCGAATCCGGCATCCCGCTGACCATCATCCCGAGTGGAACCGGCAACCTCCTCGCACGCAACCTGCAGCTGCCGCTGAACGACCCCACGACGATGGTGCGGGCGACGTTCACCGGCGAGCACCGCCCCACCGACATCGGGTTCGCCCGCATAACCCGCCCGGATGGTGAGACGACCGAACACGGATTCGTCGTCATGGGCGGCATGGGACTGGATGCGGCGATGATCGCCAACACCAGCGGCGATCTCAAGAAGCGGGTCGGCTGGATCGCCTACGTCGGCGGCGCCGCGCGTTCGCTCGTGGGAGCCGAGCCGTTCCTCGTGCAGTACCGCGTACCGGGGCACGGCCTCCACCGCGCGCGCGTGCAGAGTGTGCTCGTGGCCAACTGCGGCTCGCTTCCGGCAGGGCTGGAGCTCATTCCCGAGGCATCGGTCTCGGACGGAGAGCTGGACATCGTCATCTTCCAGCCGAAGAGCATGTTCGGGTGGCTCGCGGTCTGGCGGCGCGTCGCGTGGGAGAACAGCGTCTTGAACAAGACGAGCGCGGGCCGCCGGATGTTGCGCCTCCGCACGAAGGACAACTCCGTGCGCTACGCCCGCGGGACCGGGTTGGAGCTGTCGACCGACGCACCCCAGCATGTGCAGCTCGACGGCGACGAGTTCGGTGAGGGCACCGCGCTGACGTGCCGGGTCGTCGCCGGGGGACTCCTCATCTCGATCCCGAAGGAGCGTGCCGCCACGTAGAGTCGCCGCATGACCTCGCTCGTCTGGCTCCGCGATGACCCTGTGCGGAATGAGCGAGCGCCGGCGCGCGTTGTGACCCGGTGATGAGTACCGCTCCCTTCCCCGCCCTCTCCGTCCTCGACCTCGTTCCCGTCCGGACCGCGCAGTCCAGCGCGCAGGCGGTGGCCGCATCCCTCGATCTTGCGACGCACGCCGACCGCCTCGGCTACCGCCGCTACTGGTTCGCCGAGCATCACAACATGCCGGCGGTGGCCTCCACGACACCGCCCGTGCTGGTCGCTGCCGCAGCCGCGCGCACCACCCGAATCCGGGTGGGCTCCGGCGGCGTGATGCTCCCCAACCACGCTCCGCTGATCGTCGCCGAACAATTCGCCGCGCTCGAGGCGATCGCTCCCGGACGCGTCGATCTCGGCCTCGGGCGCGCGCCGGGGAGTGACCCGGTGATCACACAGCTCCTGCGCATGAGCGGTACGACAAGCGAAGCCGACCGGTTCCCCGAGCACGTCCGCGACATCCTGTCGTTCCTCACCGCGGACGGCGCGACCCTTCGCCTGGTGAACTCGCCGAATCAGGCGCCGGGACGCACCTACGACGTCCACGCGACTCCCGCCGCGACGGGCATGCCCGATGTCTGGCTTCTCGGCTCGAGCGACTACTCCGCGCAGCTGGCGGCCGCATTCGGTCTGCCGTATGTCTTCGCCAACCACTTCTCCGGCGAGGGTCTCGAACGCGCGGTCGATCTCTACCGGACGCGGTTCCAGCCGTCGGAGATCTTGCCGGTCCCGCGCACATTCCTCACGGCGAATGTCATCGCCGCGGACTCCGACGTCGAGGCCGAGGAACGGATGCTGCCGCAGGCTCGCATGATGTCCCGGCTGCGCGGCGGCCACCCGCTCATCGCGCTCGAAACCGTCGAGCAGGCCGCGGCGGCGGAGGCCGGAGACGGCCTGGCGGCGGCGACGATCGACGGCATGCGCTCCCGCTGGTTCGTCGGAACCGGTCCCGAGGTCCGGGATCGGATCGCCGTGTTCGCGGCCCGGTACGGCGTGGACGAGGTCATGGTGTCACCGGTCGCCGGCGCGTACGACAACGAGCCGATGGACCGCGCGGACGGCCGCATCCAGACCCTCGAGCTGCTCGCCGGCTGAGGCGCCTCACGCGGTCGCGAAGACCACAG
The DNA here is from genome assembly GCF_011620665.1 of Microbacterium sp. Classification (GTDB taxonomy): domain Bacteria; phylum Actinomycetota; class Actinomycetes; order Actinomycetales; family Microbacteriaceae; genus Microbacterium. Next base: position 5,558 of record NZ_WOYQ01000080.1, on the reverse strand, counting down.
GCCTCAGTCCTCGGGCACGCCCGAGATCAGGCCGCGAAGCCAGTCGCGCGCCTCGACGAAGACGGCGTCGGCGTAGCGGTCCGAGTAGTGCACGATCGCGCGATCGGCACGCGGATACGACCCGAGGAAGATGACCTTCGGGCTGAACCGCCGCAGGCCCAGGAGGGCGTCGGCCATGCGCTCGTCCTGAATGTGACCGTCGGCATCGATGACGAAGCGGTAGCGACCCAGCTCGTCGCCGATGGGACGCGACGCGAGGAGCGAAAGGTTGATTCCACGGGTCGCGAACTGCTCCAGCAGCTCGAGCAGCGCGCCCGGGTACTCCTCCGGCAGTTCGACGATCAGCGAAGTCTTGTCGGCGCCCGTCGGCGCGGGAGCCGCGACCGCGCGGCTGACCAGCACGAATCGCGTGACGGCTCTCGCGTTGTCGCCGATGCCGTCGGCGAGCAGCTCGAGGTCGTAGTGCTCGAGGATTCCCGGCGGAGCGATCGCGGCATCCGCCTCGCTGAGGCCGTCCACGATCCCGACGGCCGACGCGACATTGCTCGCGGCCGGCAGATGCGCGTGCTCAGGAAGATTCACGGACAACCACTGCAGGCACTGGCCGTAGGCGACCGGGTGCGCGGCGACGAGTGACACATCCGCCAGGCGCGTGCCCGGACGCCCGACGAGGACGAAGTTGACCGGCACGAGGTATTCGCCGACGATGCGAAGTCCGGGGATCGTGGCCAGCGCGTCCTGCGCGGTCGACACCCCCCCGTCGACCGAGTTCTCGATCGCGATCATCGCGGCATCCGACCGACCCTCGACGACGTCGGCGAGCGCCTCGCCGACGTTGCGCACGGAGCGCCAGATCTGCTCGCGCGCCTCGGGCACCTGGCCGAGGGCGGCTTCCGTGAACGTGCCAGCCGGGCCGAGGTAGCTGTAGGTACGGCGCACGGGCAGGTCGGGATCGAGGTTCACGGGGCACAAGCCTAGTGCGGGCCCGCCTCGCCCGCCCGGCGGACCGCCTCGCCCGGCCAGCCGGCCAACCGCGTACGCTGGCCTGGACCGCACCATCCTCACCGAGGAGAAGACTCCATGCCCTCCTTCCGCATCGGCCGCGCCGTCGCGGCGTCAGCCGCAGTGGCCACCCTCGCTCTCGCCGGTTGCGCGGCGGAGTCCGGGCCCGGCGCCTCGGCCTCGGCCTCCGCATCGGCATCCGCAACACCGTCCGCGACGCCGAGCGCCATGCCCACGGCCAGCGCGGGCACGTCCGAGGCCGCCTGCCTCGTCGGCGACTGGACGGCCGGCGAGGCCGACCTCGCGGCCTACTACGACCAGGTCAACGCGGCCCTGGCCGGCACGGGCGCGAGCTTCACCCCGGCCGGCAGCGCGAGCCTGTCGATGCGCGCCGACGGCACCTATTCGTGGCTGCCCGCCGTGCAGCTGACCGCAGATGTCTCGGGCACGCGGATTCTCATCGACCTCGCCGGGTCGATCGACGGGGCCTACACCGTGAACGGTGACGCGATCGCGACGCAGAACGACTCGACCGAGAATCTGCAGATCACCGCGACGATCGACGGAGCCTCCACAGAACCGGGCACGATCGGCGATCAGATCGGCGGCGCTCCGCTGGCGAGCTCCACCTTCACCTGCTCGGCCTCGACGCTCGTGCTGACCAGCCAGGTCGCCGATGCGCCCGCCACCACGACCATGCACCGATGACCTCGATCTGACAGCGACACCCGAACGGGGCAGACTGTGCTCATGAACCGCGCAGGGCAGCCCGCTGAAGCATCCGACCTCATCGACATCGATGAGCTGATCGACGCCTACTACGACCGAAAGCCGGATGCCGCGATCCCCGATCAGCGGGTCGCGTTCGGCACGAGCGGCCATCGAGGCTCGTCTCTGTCGACGAGCTTCAACGAAGACCACATCCTCGCGACAACGCAGGCGATCGTCGACTATCGCACCGCCCAGGGGATCGCCGGACCGCTCTTTCTCGGTCGCGACACGCACGGCTTGTCACGTCCTGCGGAGCGCAGCGCCATCGAGGTGCTCGTCGCGAACGAAGTCGATGTGCGCGTCGATTCGCGTGACGCGTGGGTGCCGACCCCGGCGCTCTCGCACGCCATCCTCACGTACAACCGCGGCCGTGCCCTGGACGATCCGGGCCGCTCCGACGGAATAGTGGTCACGCCGTCGCACAATCCGCCGCGCGACGGCGGCTTCAAGTACAACCCCCCGAACGGTGGGCCGGCCGACACCGACGCGACCGGATGGATCGCCGATCGCGCCAACGCGCTCATCGAAGCGGGCCTCGACGGCGTGCGCCGCACGCGGTTCGCCGATATCGCGGCCGAGGCATATGGCTCCTACGACTTCCGCGAGGGGTACGTGGCCGATCTCGTCGACATCATCGACATCGACGCGATCCGGGCCGCGGGAATCCGGATCGGCGCCGACCCTCTGGGCGGCGCCTCGGTCGAATACTGGGGGCTCATCGCTGAGCGGTTCGGCCTGGACCTCACGGTCGTCAACCCCGAAGTCGACCCCACCTGGCGCTTCATGACCCTCGACTGGGACGAGAAGATCCGGATGGACCCCTCGTCCCCCTCTGCGATGGCCTCGCTCGTCGCGCGTCGTCACGAGTACGACATCCTCACCGGCAACGACGCCGATGCCGACCGGCACGGGATCGTCACGCCGGATGCCGGCCTGATGAACCCCAACCACTTCCTCGCGGTCGCGATCGACTATCTGTACTCGCACCGACCGGGATGGCCGGCCGACGCCGGGGTGGGCAAGACCCTCGTCTCATCGATGATCATCGACAAGGTGGTCGCAGCACTCGGCCGGACCCTCGTCGAGGTTCCCGTCGGCTTCAAATGGTTCGTGCCGGGCCTGATCGACGGCACGGTCGCCTTCGGCGGTGAAGAATCGGCGGGTGCCTCCTTCCTGCGCCGCGACGGGTCGGTGTGGACGACCGACAAGGACGGAATCCTGCTGTGTCTGCTGGCCTCGGAGATCCTCGCTGTGACGGGGAAGTCCCCGTCACAGCGGTACGCGGAACTCGAGGCGCTCTATGGCGCATCGGTGTACCAGAGGGTGGATGCCCCGGCATCCAAGGCCCAGAAGGCGGCCCTCGGGAGGCTGTCGGGCGACGCGGTCACGGCCACCGAACTCGCCGGCGAGCCGATCACGGCGAAGCTCTCGCACGCCCCGGGCAACGGCGCCGCGATCGGCGGGCTCAAGGTGCAGACCGAGCACGCATGGTTCGCCGCGCGCCCGTCCGGCACGGAGGACGTCTACAAGCTCTACGCCGAGTCCCTGCTCGGCGAGGAACACCTGCGTGCGGTCCAGGCCGAGGCCCGCGCCGTCGTTGCGGAGGCCCTCGGCGGCGTGTGACCAGCGGTCCGGATCGAGGGCCGGGATCCCGACTGCGTAAGGTGGATCCGACGCGAGGAGCGAGATGAGCTGGCTGGTCACGGGCGGAGCGGGATACATCGGAGCGCACGTCGTGCGGGCCCTGGCGGCGGCGGGCATGGACCCGATCGTGGTCGACGATCTGTCCAGCGGCCACGCCGCCTTCGTCCCCGAGGGCATCCCGTTCGTGCGGGGAACGATCCTCGACCGCGAACTGCTCGTCGACACCCTGCGCACTCACGGCGTGACGGGCGTCATCCACGTTGCCGGCTTCAAATACGCCGGCGTCTCGGTCACACGGCCGCTGCACACCTACGAGCAGAACGTGGAGGCCACACGGGTTCTCTTGCAGGCGATGGCGGATGCCGGAGTCCACAACATGGTCTTCTCATCGTCCGCCGCCGTCTACGGCACCCCCGACGTCGACCTGGTCACGGAAGACCTCCCCAAGCACCCCACGTCGCCGTACGGCGAGTCGAAGCTGATCGGCGAATGGCTCTTGCGCGACCAGGGGATCGCGACGGCGGACTCCGCGCATCCGCTCCATCACACGTCGCTGCGCTACTTCAACGTCGTCGGCTCGGCCGACGCCGCCGTCTACGACACGAGCCCCCACAACCTGTTCCCGATCGTGTTCGAGAAGCTCATCGCGGGCGATGTTCCGCAGATCAACGGTGAGGACTACGCCACTGCGGACGGCACGAACGTCCGCGACTACGTCCACGTCGGCGACATCGCGGCCGCCCACGTCGTCGCGGCGCGACGGCTCGCGGCCGGGGAGCACGTCGAGGCGGCGTACAACCTCGGTTCGCAGAACGGTCTCAGCGTGCGGGAGATCATGGATGCCATGGCGCGGGTCACCGGCATCCCTTTCACGCCGAAGATCGGTCCCCGTCGTGCGGGCGACCCCGACCGCATCGTTGCGACCGGCGAACTGGCCGCCCGCGACCTCGAGTGGCGGAACCGCCACACGGTGGACGAGATGGTCCGCACGGGCTGGGAAGCCCGGCGCGCCGCCGGGTGACCCGCGCCCGGCCCAGGACCACCAGCTGCACGCGGCATGCCGCGCCGCGGCCAGGGGATCAGCCGACGAGGGTGGCCTGCGGCATCCGGCGCCGCATGACGGCGATCGCCTCGGGATTGTCGTCGACGAGCACCGCCTCGCGACCGAGCGCGGCGGCCACGGCGCCGGTTGTTCCGCTGCCGGCGAAGAGGTCGAGCACGCGGTCGCCCGGGCGGCTGGAGGCCTGCACGATGCGCCGCAGGATGCCCTCGGGCTTCTGCGTCGGGTAGCCCGTCTTCTCGCGGCCCGAGGTCGGCACGATCGTGTGCCACCACACATCGGTGGGCAGTTTGCCGCGCGCGGCCTTCTCGGGGGTGACGAGCCCAGGCGCCATGTACGGCTCGCGGTCGACCGCCTCGGAGTCGAACCAGTACGTGGCCGGATCCTTCACGTAGACCAGGATCGTGTCGTGTTTGGTGGGCCAGCGGCTCTTGCTCTTGGCGCCGTAGTCGTAGGCCCAGATCAGCTCGTTGAGAAAGCACTCCCGGCCGAACAGGGCATCCAGCAGCACCTTCGCGTAGTGCGCCTCGCGGTAGTCGAGGTGGAGGTACAGCGTGCCGTCGTCGGCGAGCAGCCGCCAGGCTTCGCGCAGCCGCGGTTCGAGGAAATCCCAGTAATCATCGAAGCGGTCGTCGTATTGCCGCAGGTCGCCGCGCAGCCGCGTATATGCTGTGCCGCGGAAGCCGGCCTTCACCGGGCCGCTGCGGCCGGTACTCCGGATCGACGGTTCCGACGCGGTCGGATCCCCTCGTCGGTTCGCCGGGACAGATTTCTGGCCGGACGGCTCATCCGGAGGACGATACGCCAGCCGCTCGGCAGACTCGACCGCCTTCCCCTGTGTGCGCCCGGTGTTGAACGGCGGATCGAGATAGATCAGCGTGAATGAGCCGTTCGCCAAGCGGCGCGCGACGGCGAGGTTGTCGCCGTGGTGGATTTCGACCCTCCCCCGGTGGGGGTCCTCCGCGGGGTCATGTCCCACAATCGGTCGCTCCCCCGGACCATGTCCCACAATCGGTCGCTCCGCGGGCGCAACCACAGCAGAAGGTGGGACAAGCTCTGCTGGAATGGGGACCAGCGCGGC
>NZ_WOYQ01000027.1 GCF_011620665.1 Microbacterium sp. | reverse complement strand
GCGATCGTGGAGCCCTTCTGGCCGATGGCGACGTAGATGCAGCGCACCTGCTTGTTGACGTCACCGGATTGCCAGTTATCACGCTGGTTGATGATCGTGTCGATCGCGATCGCCGTCTTGCCGGTCTGACGATCACCGATGATGAGCTGACGCTGGCCGCGGCCGACGGGGATCATGGCGTCGATCGCCTTGATACCCGTCTGCATGGGCTCGTGCACGCTCTTGCGGCTCATGACCCCGGGCGCCTGAAGTTCGAGCGCGCGACGTCCCTCGCTGGCGATCTCACCGAGCCCGTCGATCGGGTTGCCGAGCGGGTCCACGACGCGGCCGAGGTACCCGTCGCCGACGGCGACGGAGAGCACTTCACCGGTGCGCGTGACCTTCTGTCCCGCGACGATGCCCGAGAACTCGCCGAGCACGACGACGCCGATCTCGTCCTCGTCGAGGTTCAGCGCGAGGCCCTCCACGCCGTTGTCGAAGCGAATGAGCTCGTTCGCCATGACGCCGGGAAGCCCCTCGACGTGGGCGATGCCGTCAGCGGCATCGATGACGGTGCCGACCTCCGTCGCGGCCGCGCCGGAGGGCTCGTACGCCGCGACGAAGTCTTTCAGCGCGTCACGTATGACATCGGGGCTGATGGACAGTTCTGCCATGGTGTTCCTTCTGTGAATGATCTTCTGCCAGGGCCTGGGCCCTGCCGTGTCCGCTCCGGTAGAGCGGTAAGTTCTAGCCTGCGAGTCGCTGTCGCAGATCTCCCAGGCGAGACGAGACGGTGGCGTCGATCACGTCATCGCCTATCTCGACCCGGAGACCGCCCACGACCGTGGGATCGACGACGACGTTGAGCTCGACCTGGCCGCCGTAGCGCTGGCCGAGCGACGCACCGAGACGTGCCCGCTGTGCCGTGCTGAGCGCGACGGCCGAGTACACCGTCCCGACGATACGGCCACGCTGCTCGGCGACGAGCTCCTTGGCCCACGTCAGCATGGCGCGCACGCGGCGATCGCGCGGCTGGCGCACGAGCGACGAGGCGATCAGCACGGTCGCGGCACCGGACCGACCAGCGAAAAGCGCTTCGATGAGAGTGCCTTTCGCCGATGCCTCGCCGAGGCGGCTGCCCAGCGCGAGTTCGAGCTCCGGGTTGTCCGCCACGGTGCGCGAGACCGCGAACAGCTCACCCGCGATGTCGGTGCCGGGCTCGGCGATCGAAGCGGCGCGCACGGCGATCTCCTCGATGCCCTCTACGAGGTCGACGGACGATGACCAGCGCTGCGCCGCCAGTGCGCTCAGCAACGACACCGTGGTGGGGGCGAAGCCGCCGAAGACGTCGGTGACGAGCTTCTGCCGCGCGGCGACCGGAGTCGCCGCGGCAGCGAGCGCGCCGCTCAGTTGGGGCGTATCCCCGAGCGTGCGCGCGGCCGCGAACAGCTCGCGTGCGACGTCGAGGTCGACACCGGACGCAGCGTCCAGCGCTCTGCCCGATTCCGCCCGCGCCTGAGTGGTCGCGCTCCCCATTACCTGGCCGCCTCGGACGCTTCGAGCTCGGCGAGGAACCGGTCGACGACCCCCTGCGCCTTCGCGTCGTCGGAGAGAGCCTCTCCGATGACGCCGCCGGCCAGATCGAGTGCGAGCGTGCCGACCTCACTGCGCAACGAGACGAGAGCGGACTGGCGCTCGGCTTCGATCTGCGAATGCGCGGCGGCCGTCAGACGCGACGCCTCGACGGCGGCGGCGTCCTTGGCTTCCGCCACGATCTTCTTGCCGTCCTCGCGGGCGGCGTCCCGGATCTCGCCGGCTTCCTTGCGCGCCTCGGCGAGCTGGGATGTGTACTCCACGAGTGCCGCCTCGGCCTTCCGCTGAGCATCGTCGGCCTTGGCGATATTGCCCTCGATGGCGGCAGCGCGCTGGTCGAGCATGTCCTTCATCTGCGGAAGTGCGATCCTCCAGAAGACGAACAGGATGATGACGAAGCACACCGCCGACCAGATGATGTCATACCAAGCGGGCAGGAGAGGGTTGGGGGCCTCGCCTTCCTGCGCGGCGTACACGACAAGAGCGTTCAGCATCCTGTCTCCTTAAGACTGGTGGGTGTGATCAGAAGCCGAAGATGAAGGCGGTGGCGATGCCGATGAAGGCCAGTGCCTCGGTGAAGGCGATGCCGATCCACATCAGGACCTGGAGGCGACCCGCCAATTCGGGCTGACGAGCAACCCCCTCGATCGTCTTTCCGACGACGATGCCGACGCCGATGGCGGGACCGATGGCCGCGAGGCCGTAGCCGACCGTCGCGATCGAGCCGGTGATTTCAGCGAGAACCGTAGTTGCGTCCACGGGTGTTTCCTTTCGGGGTTGGGTGGATGGGCGAAAGCCCGCCCGCTCAGTGCTCTTCTGCCACCGCGAGCTGGATGTAGACCGCGGTGAGGATGGTGAAGACGTAGGCCTGGAGGACAGCCACCAGGAGCTCGAACAGCGTGAAGACGAAGCCGAACGCCAGCGAGCCGGCGGCTAACGCCGACCACCATCCACCGAGGTCCAGCAGGAAGAAGTTCGTCGCGGCGAAGAACAGCACCAGCAGGAGGTGGCCGACCATCATGTTCATGAGAAGTCGGAGCGTCAGAGTCACCGGACGGATGATGAACGTCGAGATGAGCTCGATCGGCGTGACGATGATGTAGATGGCCCACGGAACGCCGGCCGGGAAGAGCGAGTTCTTGAAGAAGTTCTTCGGGCTCTTCTTGATTCCGGCGTAGATGAACGTGACGTAGCTGACAAGTGCCAGCAAGAGGGGCACCGCGATGATGCTCGTTCCGGCGAGGTTCAGGAACGGGATGATGCCCGTGATGTTCATGAACAAGATCATGAAGAAGATCGTCGTCAGGATCGGCAGGAACCGGTGACCGTCCTTCGTGCCGAGGAGGTCCTCCGCGATGTTCACGCGGACGAAGTCGAGCCCCATTTCGACGATCGACTGGAAGCGCCCCGGGACGATCCGCATCCGACGCGTGCCGAGCCAGAAGATCAGGACGATGGCGATCGTCGCGAGGAACTGGATCAGGTGGATTCGTGTGACGGGTACGCCGGCGATGTTGAAGAGAACTTCCGGGAAGAACTCATTGATCGACGGCCCGTGGAACACGGGTCCGTCTTCGGCAGTCTGTGCGATCGAGGTCGCGAATTGGTTTAACAGCGCTGGCTCCAGCTTCGGGGCGTCGGCGTGAACCGAGGCGACGATGGTCGGTCTGAGCGTCACTGCGCACGCACTACGCGGGTGCGAGCGGGCGCAGATACAGCGTATCAGCCTCCGGGCGGGATATTGTCCGCCGCTGAGTCCGTCTCCTCCTCCCCGAGGTCGGCGAGGGTCGGGAGAGTCACATCGCTCGCGTGCGGGATTCGCATCCGGGTCATGACGAGAACGTCGATCACAAGGGAAACGAGCACGCTGACCACAAGCGCCACGAAGAAGACGCCCTGATTCAGCCAGGGCTGGCCGCGCAAGACGAAGAGCGCGACGATCAGCAGCACGAACTTCACCATCCACGCGCCCATCACCGAGCCGAAGAAGATGGGGATGTAGAGCGGTTCGCCGAACCAGCGGTTCGCGAAGAGGATGCTGCTGCCGGTCAGACCGAGGAAGATCGCGGTGAGCATCACCGCGATCAGCGCACTCCACAGACCCTCCGTCCCTCCGACGAGATAACCCACCACTGCGCCGATGACGGCGAGCGCGCCGGTGGCCGCGGCGGACCAGATCAGAGTCGTGCGCAGGACAGGTGTGCTTGAGACGGTCGGTCGGGGCATCAGGGGGTTCTCTGTTCGATCGGGGCGGACGGCGCGGTCCGGGAGGGAAGAAGCGTGACGGCCACACAGGCCGCCGCGCCGAGCACGAGATAGCCGACTCCCGGCCAGTACCCACCGGGCCAGTCCACTGTCGTGCCGATGTACATCAGGAGGACGCTGAGGCTCACCACGGCGGTCCACGCATAGAAGATCAGGACGGCATCACGATCACTGTGCCCCATATCGAGCATGCGGTGATGCAGATGCTTCCGGTCAGGGGAGAAGGGGGATCTCCCTCGCGCCATGCGCCGCACGATCGCCATCGCGAAGTCGAGCAGGGGCAGGAGGACGACGACGACAGGAAGCAGGATCGGAATGAAGGCACCCAGCAGCTGCGATCGGCCGAACACGTCGTTGTCGCCGAAAAGACTGGGCGCGAGGCTCCCCGTGACGGCAATCGCCGACGCGCCCATCAGCAGGCCGATCAGTAACGCTCCCGAATCGCCCATGAACAGCTTCGACGGGTTCCAGTTCAGCGGCAGGAAGCCGATGCAGACTCCGATCAGCACGACGGCGAGGAACGACGACAGGGTCGAGTAGCTCGAGAAGCCCTGATCACGGGCGACCAGGTAGGTGTAGACGAAGAAGACCACGTTCGCGATGAGGGCGACGCCGGCCACGAGGCCGTCGAGGCCATCGGTGAAGTTGACCGCGTTCATGACGACGACGATCGCGAGCACGGAGAGAGCGAAGCTCGCCCAGCTGGAGACGATGATCTGACCGCCGAACGGAATCGCGAAGATCTGGATGCCGCCGAAGCCCACCACGATCCCCGCCGCCAAGAACTGGGCGCCGAGCTTGATCATCCAGTCGAGATCCCAGAGGTCATCCGCGACACCGACGATGACGATGAGCAGCGATGCCGCGATGATCGACCAGCTCGCGGCCGGGTTGGACCAGATGATGTCGAAGTAGGGCACCTGTGACGACAGCGCGAATCCTGCGAGCACACCCAGGAACATGCCGACGCCGCCGATGCGGGGCTTGGGCGTGGTGTGCACGTCGCGTTCGCGGATGGCCGGATAGATCTTGTAGCGCATGCCGACGCGCCAGACGACCCAGGTGAAGGCGAAGGTCGCGGCGGCCGTCAGGACGGCCGTGAAGACATAGTGCCTCACGCGGCTCCGCCGACGGCTCCGGCTGCCGCGCTGTCCTCCGCTTCCTCCCCCTCCGGCTCGGCCTCCAGGAGGCCTCCGAGGACGGCACGCAGGTCCGCACGCGAGACGGCGCCCTCGCGGAGCACGCGCACGGGGCGATGCTCGGACGCAGGGCCCACGAGACCGGTCGCGTCGATGATGGTCGAGGCGACACCGGTCGCACTCATGCCGCCGTCGAGATAGACGGCGACGCTGTCGCCGAGCATGTCGCGCGCGCCATCGATATCGATCGCCGCGGATTTTCCGGTCAGGTTCGCGCTCGAGACGGCGAGCGGCCCGCACTCCTCCAGCAGCTCGAGCGCGATACGCTCGGCCGGCATCCGGATGGCGACCGTGCCGTTCGTGTCACCGAGATCCCATGACAGCGACGGCTGCGCGGGCATCACGATCGTGAGACCGCCGGGCCAGAACTCAGCCACGAGCCGCTCGATGGGTTCGGGCACCTCGGCCACGAGCGCCCGCGCCGTGGCGAGCCCCGCGACAAGCACCGGAGGAGGGGACTGCCGCCCACGGCCCTTCGCCGCCAGCAGGCGCGCGACGGCGGCCGCGCTGAACGCATCTGCCGCAACACCGTAGACGGTGTCGGTGGGCATGACGATCAGCTCACCACGGCCGATGGCCTGGCGAGCCTGACGCATCCCCGGCAGCAGCTGCTCGGGATCACGGCAATCGAAGATCGGGGACATAGCAGGCCCAGTCTACGGTGGGCGGTCGGTCGCCACCGCGCAGGCGCGGCACCCGATTCGGCGTCAGGGTCGGAGTGCCGTTGTCGCACGGTCGCGGGTGGTGAGGTCCGGATGCGTCGCGACGGCGCGCCAGTCGTCGACGTTCAGCAGTTCGCGAATCGCATCCCCCTGCCATTCGCCGTGCTCGATGACCAGCGTTCCGCCTGGGTGGAGGAGGCGGAGGGCCACTCCCGAGAGGATGCGGACGACCTCCAGTCCGTCCGGTCCGCCGTAGAGCGCGCCCGGAGGATCCCAGAAGCGCACTTCCGGGTCGCGGGGGACGGCCGAATCTGGAACGTACGGCGGATTGGACACCACGACCGAGACCTTCCCATCGAGCTCGGGGAAGGCCGAGGCGAGGTCGATGAACGCGAGGCGCGCGTGAGGCGCATGGGCGGCGAAGTTCTCCTTCGCCCAGATGAAGGCATCCACCGCATTCTCGGCGGCGTGGACGCTCGCATGCGGGACCTCGGTTGCCATCGCGAGAGCCAGTGCCCCCGAGCCGGTGCCCAGATCGACGGCGATAGGCGCGTCGCCGGGCATGGCCCGCAGTGCATCGATCGCGAGTTGCGCGACCATCTCGGTCTCCGGACGCGGCACGAACACCCCGGGCCCCACTCGGAGCTCCATGTGTCGGAACGGCGCGAGCCCGGTGAGGTGCTGCAGGGGCTCGCGCGCGGCGCGGCGGGCGAGGAGACCCTCGAAGACCGCGACATCCTCCGGCGCCGCGTCCCCGCGTGCGGCCGCGGCGGCCAGAACCCCGCGGTCGAGTCCGAACACGTGCGCCGCGAGCAACTCGGCGTCGGTGTCAGGGGTGGGAACCCCTGCGAGCGCGAGAGTCGACGAAGCGCGGCGCAGCAGATCGAAAAGCGACTCGGGCGCGCGGGAGCCTGGCACAGCGGTCATGAGTCCGACCAGCCTAGCCGTGAAGATTCGTCACATTCGGCCGCGGTGGTGCACGGCGACTTAGGCTGGATCGACTCCCGCACGAAAGGCAGGCAATGTCCGGCATCCATTCCGACATCACGAGCGCATTCGGCAATACCCCCCTGGTGCGTCTGAATCGCGTCAGCGAGGGCCTGCCGGGTACGGTGCTCGCCAAGCTCGAGTTCTACAACCCCGCGTCTTCGGTGAAGGACCGCCTGGGAATCGCGATCGTGGACGCCGCCGAGGCGGCCGGCGCGCTTCAACCCGGCGGCACGATCGTCGAGGGCACGAGCGGCAACACCGGAATCGCACTGGCGATGGTCGGCGCCGCCCGCGGCTACAAGGTCATCCTGACGATGCCGTCGTCCATGTCGATCGAGCGTCGCATGCTGCTGAAGGCATACGGTGCGCAGCTCATCCTGACCGACCCCGCCCTCGGTATGAAAGGCGCCGTCGCGAAGGCCGAGGAGATCGCCGCCGCCACACCGGGGGCCGTCTTGGCCCAGCAGTTCGCCAACGAGGCCAATCCCGCGATTCACCGTAAGACGACCGCCGAGGAGATCCTCCGCGACACCGACGGAGAGGTCGGCTACTTCGTCGCGGGAATCGGGACGGGCGGCACGATCACCGGTGTCGGTCAGGTGCTCAAGGAGCGCGTTCCCGGCGTGAAGATCGTTGCCGTCGAGCCGGCTGACTCGCCCTTGCTGACCAAAGGCACCCCGGGGCCGCACAAGATCCAGGGGATCGGCCCGAACTTCATTCCCGCGATTCTGGACCAGTCGGTCATCGACGAGGTTCAGGATGTGTCGTTCGATGACTCGATCCGTGTCGCCCGCGAGGTCGCCACTCAGGAGGGGATCCTCGTCGGAATCTCCTCGGGTGCCGCCATCTGGGCTGCACTCGAAGTCGCCGCCCGTCCCGAAGCGGCAGGCAAGAACATCGTCGTGATCGTGCCCTCGTTCGGCGAGCGCTACCTGTCGACGGCGCTGTACGAGCACCTCCGCGAAGACTGACGTGTCCGGCATCCACCCCGATATCACGACCGCCTTCGGCGAGACTCCGCTGGTCCGCCTGAACGCGCTGACGGCCGGACTGCACGCCGAAGTGCTCGCCAAGCTCGAGTTCTACAACCCCGGTGGCTCTGTGAAAGACCGCCTCGGGTTCGCGCTGGTCGAGGCGGCCGAGCAGTCGGGCCAGCTGCAGCCCGGTGGAACGATCGTCGAATCGACGAGCGGCAACACGGGCATCGCGCTCGCTCTCATCGGCGCCGCGCGCGGGTACCGCGTCATCCTGACGATGCCGGCATCCATGTCGAAAGAGCGCCGCACACTGCTGAAGGCGTATGGCGCCGAACTCGTGCTGACGAATCCTCACAAGGGCATGACCGAGGCGGTGGATGCCGCGAAGCGCATCGTCGACGAGACACCCGGCGCTGTTCTCGCGCGCCAGTTCGAGAGCGCGGCGAACCCGGCCGTCCATCGGCGGACCACCGCCGAGGAGATCTGGCGCGACACCGAGGGGCGCGTCGACTGGTTCGTTGCAGGCTCCGGCACCGGCGGCACGGTCACGGGCGTCGGCCAGGTGCTCAAGGAGCGCAACCCGGCCGTGAAGATCGCACTGGTCGAACCCAAGGACTCCCCCGTCCTCACCGAGGGACGCGCCGGCGGGCACCGCATCCAGGGCATCGGACCGAACTTCGTCCCCGAGGTGCTGGACCGCACCGTCGTCGACGAGATCTTCGACGTGGAGTTCGACGACGCGATCCGTGTCGCGCGCGACCTGGCGACGCGAGAAGGGATTCTCGCGGGAATGTCGGCTGGGGCAGCCGTCTGGGCTGCGCTGGAGATCGCGGCGCGGCCCGATTCCGCCGGGCAGCGCATCGTCGTGATCGTGCCGGATGCCGGGGAGCGCTACCTCTCGACCGCCCTGTATGCGCACCTTCGCGACGAGGAGGCGGCCGCATGAACGCGTTCGCCCGTGTGCGCGAGGACATCGCTGCCGCGAAGCTGCGCGATCCGGCCGCCCGCAGCAATCTCGAGATCGCTGTGCTGTACTCGGGCCTCCACGCGATCTGGTCCTACCGCGTCGCTCATGTGCTCTGGGCGCGTGGTCTGCGCTTCCCCGCGCGGGCGCTGTCGCAACTCACCCGGTGGCTCACCGGCATCGAGATCCACCCGGGCGCCCAGATCGGGCGTCGATTCTTCATCGACCACGGGATGGGCGTTGTCATCGGCGAGACCGCCGAGGTCGGCGACGACGTCATGCTCTATCACGGAGTGACGCTGGGGGGACGCACACGCGCCGAGGGGAAACGCCATCCGACGCTCGGCGATGGCGTCGCGGTCGGCTCGGGTGCGAAGATCCTCGGACCCATCACGATCGGCGCCGGCTCAGTGGTCGGCGCGAATGCCGTCGTGACGCACGATGCCGCGGAGGACTCCATCCTCGTGGGCGTGCCTGCGAAACCGCGCCCCCGGACGAATGGCGAGGACACCCGAGCCATCCTGACCGCGCCCGAGTACTTCATCTGACTCGAGGTGCGGCCGGCGGCCGGTGCGGCCGACGGCTCCGGGCGCATCCGCATCCGCATCCGGCCCATGTCCCACTTTCGGTCGCTTTCGCCCCCCGCAGGCGCCGAAAGCGGGACGCCCGGCGCCGAAAGTGGGACACGCTGGGCGCGCACGCCGCTGGGCGCGCGCGCCGTGGGGTGCGCACGCCGTGGGGCGGGCGAGGAGGAGGTCGGCCGGGTCAGGCGGGGCTCTCCTGCACCTTCTTCCTGATGAACAGCGCCGGCAGCAACCACGTCGCCAGCGCCGTCACCAGCCAGACCAGGACGGGCGCGAGGATCCAGGTCAGCAGCCCGTCGATCACCAGCCCGGCGCCCGGGATCAGCACGACGATGAACAACGCGACGAAGGTCGACACGATGCCGATCCCGCCCAGCAGGGCCGGAGCGTGGCGCTCGGCCATCCTCGCGATCCACGGCGCCAGCACACTCTGGAGCACCGCGAAGATGACGATTGCGAGGACGAACCCCCACCAGTCTCTCCACGAGATGGAGAAGCCCGGGAGAACGAGGTCGGCGACGATCAGGCCGACGGCGGCCGACGCGAGGAAGATCGCCGCGCGAACGAGAAACATGATCATGGCCCGAACCTAGCGCGCGCAGTGCGCGGTCTGCCGATCGCGCCGGGCGCGGCGCACGGCAGAGCACAGGGTCGTCGCGGAATCACCCACCCGGGTGACGGTCAGTCTCCCGCGAGCGCGGCGAGCTGTGCTTCCTCGTCGGCCGTGATCGCGGACTGGATGATGGGCTCGAGCGCTCCGTCCATCACCTGATCGAGGTTGTACGCCTTGTATCCGGTACGGTGATCGGCGATGCGGTTCTCCGGAAAATTGTAGGTGCGAATCCGCTCGGAGCGGTCCATCCCCCGAATCTGCGAACGGCGTGCGTCGGATGCCGCGGCATCCCGCTCCTCCTGCTGCTTGGCGAGCAGCCGCGCGCGCAGCACGCGCATGCCGGCTTCTCGATTCTGGAGCTGGCTCTTCTCGTTCTGCATCGAGACGACGATTCCGGTCGGCACGTGCGTGATGCGCACCGCCGAATCGGTCGTGTTGACCGACTGCCCGCCGGGACCGGACGAGCGGAACACATCGATCTTCAGATCGTTCGGATCGATCTGGATCTCTTCCGGTTCGTCCACCTCGGGAAAGACCAGCACACCGGTCGTCGAGGTGTGGATGCGGCCCTGCGACTCGGTGGCCGGCACGCGCTGCACCCGATGCACGCCGCCCTCATACTTCAGGTGTGCCCACACCCCCTGCGCGGGATCGGTCGACGAACCCTTGATCGCGACCTGAACGTCCTTGTACCCGCCGAGATCGGATTCGTTGCGCTCGAGGAGTTCGGTCTTCCAGCCCTTCGAGGCCGCGTACTGCAGGTACATGCGGAGCAGGTCGGCGGCGAACAGCGCGGATTCGGCACCGCCCTCCCCCGCCTTGACCTCGAGGATCACGTCGCGGGCATCGTCGGGGTCGCGTGGGATCAGGAGCCGACGCAGACGCTCCTGCGCCGCCGCTCGGTGTTCCTCAAGAGTCGGGACCTCGGCCGCGAACGCCTCATCCTCGCGGGCGAACTCGCGCGCCGCGTCGAGGTCGCCGGATGCCGCCACCCACGCATCGTACGCAGCGACGATCCTGCTGAGCTCTGCGTAGCGTCGGTTGACGCGCTTCGCGCGCATCGCATCGGCGTGCACCGCGGGGTCGGCGAGTTCCTCCTGAACGGCGCGATGCTCGTCGATCAGTCCCTTGACGGACTCGAACACGTCGATCAGCGGATGCTGTTCTCGTGCCCGTGGCTGTGGCCACCGGAGGCGGGCGCCGGAATCGACTTCTGCATCTGGACGAGGAACTCGACGTTGCTCGAGGTCTCCTTCAGCTTGCCGAGAACGACTTCAAGAGCCTGCTGCGGGTCCAGGCCGGCGAGGGCGCGGCGCAGCTTCCAGGTGATCTTCACCTCATCGGGGCTGAGCAGCATCTCCTCGCGGCGCGTGGACGACGCGTTGACGTCCACGGCAGGGAAGATGCGCTTGTCGGCGAGTTGGCGACTCAGGCGCAGTTCACTGTTGCCGGTGCCCTTGAACTCCTCGAAGATCACGTCATCCATCTTGGAACCGGTTTCGACGAGAGCCGTGGCGAGAATCGTGAGCGATCCGCCGTTCTCGATGTTGCGTGCGGCGCCGAAGAAGCGCTTGGGCGGGTAGAGCGCCGATGCGTCGACGCCACCCGTGAGCACACGGCCCGAGGTGGGCGCCGAGATGTTGTACGCGCGGCCGAGTCGGGTGATCGAGTCGAGCAGCACGACGACGTCGCGGCCCAGCTCGACGAGGCGCTTCGCGCGCTCGATGGCGAGCTCGGCGACCGTCGTGTGGTCTTCGGCGGGGCGGTCGAAGGTCGAGGCGATGACCTCGCCCTTGACGGTGCGCTGCATGTCGGTGACCTC
>NZ_WOYQ01000052.1 GCF_011620665.1 Microbacterium sp. | reverse complement strand
ATCGTCCCAGCGGGCGAGGGCAGCCGCGACGGCGTCAGCAAATGGGCGTCCAGCGACGGCCGCGCCGAGTGGAGCGTGAACGACCGCGAGCGGGTCAAGCGCGGCCTGCCGCCCGTGGATGAATGGCGCCGTCGTCACGAGCCTTGCGCCACAACCCCGGCGATCGTCGCGCAAGTCATCGACGTGCACGGGCTGTCGCCGTACGTCGCCGGGTCGGCGCTTGGAGCGCTCCGTGAGCCGCTGCTGGCACGCGACCGGGCCGCCTCGCCCACGGCCGCGTTTCTCGCGGCCCAGGACGCCGCTCCGCGGCCGTGGGCATGGGTCGGCGACGCCGAGCGGGAGGCGCTCCGCCGAGCGGTCGACCGTGCACGAGCAACCGTCGAGCCGCGCCGGTGCAAGTCCGGCGCGTGCGCATGGTGCGGCGTCGCCACGTCGATCGGCTGGCGGAGCAGTCCCGAGAAGTGGAGCGACCGCACACCCGCGCCGCTCTGTCGTGCGTGTGCGGTCGTCTGGGATCGTCGCAGCCAGCCGCTCGACCGCGACGGACTGCGCGCCGCAGCGCTCGAAGCACTGTCCGGCGCCAACGGCATGGGAAGCGACGGTCTCGGCATCCGCGCCTACGCCGACGTCGCGGGCGAGGACCACAACGGCACAGCGACGCCGTGGGCGTACGCGCCCGACGCCTTGGCGGAGGTCGCGGAACGCGCGCGCATGACGTGGCCGGGCTCGCTGGCGTCGGGGCTCCGCGACGAGTACCTCGAGAAAGTGTCGGCGGCCAAACGCGAGGCATGGGCAGCGCTCGCCGCCGAACGGACCGCCGCCGAGCAGGCACGCCTGCAGGCCGAGGCACACGCCGCCCGCGAGGCCGGCTGGCCGGTGTGAGACGCGAGCCCCCGCGAGGTCACGACCCGATCCCGCGGGGGCTTGTCGTCGTCAGATCGGCTCGCCGTTCTCGCCCAGTGCGATCTCGTCGCGGACGACGTCGAGGTCGATGACGTCAGCCTCGAGGATTTCCTCATGGCCCGAACGCCGCACGATCTCATCGACGAGGCGCTCGAGATCGGCCTCGCCGGGCGTGATCTCGAACCGCTGCGGAGCGTCCAAACCGTCAAGCTGCGCGGCACGCTGCGACACAGCCACAGCAGCACGAAGCGCGCCAGGCCGACCGGCCTCAGCGTCGCGGGCAGCCAACGGCCACAAGTACTCGAGGCGCTCACGCCACAGCGATCGGAGATCATCCGAGGACTCGATCGCTGGCAGTTTGCCCACGTAGTTCCGCACCGCGCGCATGGCGTTCTGGGGCGACGAATAGCGCGTCGCCCCGGCGATCGTGGCCCAGTCGGCGCCTCGCACACGCATGGCCCACGCGTCGGCGACCCGCTGGTGGTACTTGGCCCGGTTCCCGTGTGTCTTGAGAGTGTCATCTGCCATTTTTCAAGGATACCCCGGCAGGTATAGCGGGCAGTCATTCAGGGCTTGTCTGAAGTCAGCGGTACGGTTCGGTCATGGGAGATGACGGGGACTATGCAGGGTTCCGAAGTGGGCCGATCGAAGACTCCGCTGAGAGCGACGCCGTGGAAGCGCTCCGCGCGCGGCTCGCGATGGTGCCTGACGCGATCGCTCGCTGGGTCAGAGTCGCTAGGATCCAGCCAAAGGCCGGGTCTCAGCTCGCGCTGGATGATGAGATTGGGTGGCAAGGCCTAAGCGATGGGATCTATTTCCACCTGAACCACGCCGCAGATGCGTTGAACTCGCTCACAGTACTCATCCCACCCACCGGGCCGCTCACCATGCCGCTTGTGGCGCACTACGCGGTCGCGCGCTCCGCGCTGGAGGCGGCATCGCTCGCGCTGTGGATCCTCGCACCGGACGACGCTCGCCTGCGCGTTGAGCGCCATGTCCGCAATGCGTGGCGCGAAGTATGCGCGGAGGCGGAAATGAATAGAGTCGTGATAACGGTCATCGAGCACGACCGGTTACTTGGTTCGGACGCGATGCTCGACCGCGTCCGCAAGCAGAACAAGGCTTGGAAAGAGAAGCACGTCGCTCAGATTCGAGCCGCTGCGCACCGAATCGGCTTCGATGATCCGACGGAATCGAATCACTACGTGGGATTCGCAGAGATCGTGCGCGAAGCCACGGTCGCCACCGATGTGCGTGGCGCGGTCGGAGAAATCGTCTGGCGGCAGATCAGCGGGCTCAGCCATCCATCGATAATGCGGTCGCTGCGCGCGATGGATCATGAGGAGATCGTCGATCACGGGGACGGCACGCGCAGTGCGCTGTTCACTAGCAACGCGGGTACAGCCAAGGACGCCGTGGAAGCGGCACTTCTGGCGTTCAAGACCGCAGTCGCCATCTTCGGGCATCGGAAGGTCAAGCCTGGCGATCCTGCGAGGTAGGTGAAGACCTCAGGGCAGCCCGGTCGCGGAGACCGGGCAAGGTTCCATCTACTACGCGAGAAGCGCCGTAGCCCGATCGTCTCAGACCGCAGAAACTCAGCGGGACGGGCAGCGTTG
>NZ_WOYQ01000012.1 GCF_011620665.1 Microbacterium sp. | reverse complement strand
ACCAAGCGCGAGGTGGCCGACGCGCTGTGGGACGCGGTGCTCGCGCAACGCTGAGGACGCGGGCCGCGGCATCGGCCGCGCGCGAGACCGTTACGCTCGCGAAACAGGCCGGACGCACCGCTTCCGTACCTTCTGCTTCAGGGTCCCTTTGCCGCGTGGCGTCAGGGCATAGCGCAGGGGGAAACGAATGAGTGGGAATGCCGTCCGTCGTGAAGCCATCAGGGACGTCGAGGCGTTCGTTCCTCCCGCCGTATCGTTCGACGAGGCCGAGACTGCCGGGGAGATCTTCGGCGCGAATGTCTTCAGCACGATCGTCATGCGTCAGCGTCTGCCGAAGCCGGTCTTCAAGTCGGTCATGGCGACGATCGAGCACGGCGCGAAGCTTGACCCGGCCGTGGCGGATGCCGTCGCCTCGGCGATGAAGGACTGGGCGCTCGAGCGCGGCGCCACGCACTATGCGCACGTCTTCTACCCGCTCACCGGTCTGACCGCCGAGAAGCACGACAGCTTCTTCGAGCCCGCCGGGGACGGATCAGCGCTGGCCGAGTTCGCCGGCAAGACGCTCATCCAGGGCGAGCCGGATGCGTCCAGCTTCCCCAACGGCGGCCTGCGAAACACGTTCGAGGCCCGCGGCTACACCGGCTGGGATGTCACGAGCCCGGCGTACGTGCTCGAGAACCCCAACGGCAACACGCTGTGCATCCCGACCGTCTTCGTCTCGATGACCGGTGAGGCTCTGGACCACAAGACGCCGCTGCTGCGTTCGCAGCAGGCGATGGGCGAGCACGCGCAGCGCATTCTCGCCCTGTTCGGTCACACGAACGTCGCCAAGGTCGTCTCATTCTGCGGTCCGGAGCAGGAGTACTTCCTGGTGGACCGGCATTTCTTCCTCGCGCGCCCCGACCTGCTCAACGCCGGGCGCACGCTCTTCGGCACCAAGCCGCCCAAGGGCCAGGAGTTCGACGACCACTACTTCGGTGCGATCCCCGAGCGCGTGCTCGGCTTCATGATGGACACCGAGCGCGAGCTGTTCAAGCTCGGTATCCCGGCCAAGACGCGTCACAACGAAGTCGCCCCGGGTCAGTTCGAGATCGCCCCGATGTTCGAGCGCGGCAATATCGCGGCCGACCACCAGCAGCTGCTCATGACGACGTTCAAGACGATCGCGAAGAAGCACGGCATGGAGTGCCTCTTCCACGAGAAGCCCTTCCAGGGCGTCAACGGGTCCGGCAAGCACGTCAACTTCTCGCTTGGCAACAACGAGCTCGGCTCGCTGCTGGTCCCGGGTGACACCCCGCACGACAACGCGCAGTTCCTCGTCTTCTGCGCCGCCGTGATCCGTGCCGTGCACCTGCACGCGGGTCTGCTGCGGGCATCCGTGGCGTCGGCATCCAACGATCACCGTCTGGGCGCCAACGAGGCTCCCCCGGCGATCATCTCGATCTTCCTCGGCGACCAGCTCGCCGACGTGTTCGAGCAGATCGCCCAGGGCCCGGCAACCTCGTCGAAGGGCAAGGGGTCGATGCAGATCGGCGTCGACACGCTCCCCGTGCTGCCGACCGACCCGGGCGACCGCAACCGCACCAGCCCGTTCGCCTTCACCGGCAACCGTTTCGAGTTCCGCGCGCCGGGCTCGATGCAGACGGTCAACGGACCGATGGTGACGATCAACACGATCATGGCCGACTCGCTCGACTACGCCGCGACGGAGCTCGAGACCGCGATCGCCACCGGCACCGACTTCGACACCGCCGTGCAGAATCTGCTGACCAAGATCATCACCGAGCACGGTGCGGTCGTCTTCAACGGCGACGGCTACGGCGACGCGTGGCCGATCGAGGCCGAGAAGCGCGGTCTCGCGAACCTGCGCACCACGCTCGACGCCCTGCCCGAGCTGATCACCGAGCCGGCACTCGCGCTGTTCGAGAAGTACAAGGTGTTCAACCGCCGCGAGATGCACAGTCGCTACGAGATCGGCCTCGAGCAGTACGCGCTGAGCATTGGGGTCGAGGCTCGTCTGACCCTCGAGATCGGGCAGACCTCGATCCTGCCGGCCACGGTGCGGCACCAGACCGAGCTGGCCGTGAACGTCGGCGCTCTCAAGGCCGCGGGCGTCGACCCCGACCTCGATGCACTCACCGAGGTCAGCGATTCCGTGAACGAACTGCGCTCCGCGCTCGCGGCACTCAACGCGGCGCTGGCCGATGAGGTCGGCCACGACTCCCTCGCCGAGGCCAAGCACGCCCGCGATGCGCTGCTGCCGAACATGAAGGCCGTGCGCACAGCGGCCGACAAGATCGAGGGCATCATCGCCGACGACCTGTGGCCGCTCCCGACCTACCAGGAGATGCTCTTCATCCTGTAGACGGCCACTGCCGGACACCCGGCTGATCCGATGGGTCAGGGCCCACCGGGTCGGCCGGGGTGTCAAGGTCGAACCGCGCTGAGACTCGTCAGCGCACGCGGATCGCGATCGGGTCGGCGGCGCACACCCCGCCCTCCGGCCCGGCCGTGATCGTCAGG
>NZ_WOYQ01000032.1 GCF_011620665.1 Microbacterium sp. | reverse complement strand
GGGGGGCGGGGGGCGGGGGCGGGGGGGGTTAGTGGAAGAAGTGGCGCTCGCCGGTGAAGAACATTGTCACGCCGGCGGCGCGGGCGGCGTCGATGACCTCCTGGTCGCGTACCGAGCCGCCGGGCTGGATGATCGTCTTGATCCCGGCGTCGATGAGCACCTGCGGGCCGTCGGCGAACGGGAAGAAGGCGTCGGATGCCGCCGCCGACCCCGCGGCGCGGACCCCGGCTCGTTCGACGGCCAGTCGGCAGGAGTCGACGCGATTGACCTGACCCATCCCGATTCCCACGGTCGCCGACCCCTGAGAGAGGACGATCGCGTTCGATTTGACCGCGCGGCAGGCCTTCCACGCGAAGGCGAGGTTCGCCTTCTCGCTCACCGCGGGCATGTCGCCCGTGACGAGCTGCCACCCATCCACGAGCGACTCGACTTCAGGCGGGAAGCGGTCGGCATCCTGCAGCAGGAGACCGCCCGACACGAGGCGCACATCCATGCGCTCCTGTTGCCAGTCGGCGGGCAGCCGCAGGACGCGAAGGTTCTTCTTGAGGCGGAAGACCTCGAGCGCAGCGGGCTCGAAGTTCGGCGCGACGATGACCTCGGTGAAGATATCGCGGAGGTTCTCCGCCATCTTCAAGGTCACCGTGCGATTGGCCGCGATCACGCCGCCGAACGCAGACACCGGGTCGCACTCGTGCGCGCGCAGATGTGCCGAGGCGATCGGATCGAGCGCATGAGGAGAGGCCGTCGCAATCCCGCACGGGTTCGCATGCTTGATGATCGCCACTGCCGGCCCCACCATGTCGAATGCCGCGCGGAGGGCGGCGTCCGCATCGACGTAATTGTTGTACGACATCTCCTTGCCCTGCAGCTGTGTCGCCTGCGCGATTCCGTGACCTCCGGCGCGCGAGTAGATCGCGGCGCGCTGATGGGCGTTCTCGCCGTAGCGGAGCGTCTCGAGGCGCTCGGCGTTGACGGTGAGGTGCTGAGGCAGATCACCGTCCAGGCCCAGAGTCTCCTCGGCGAACCAGGTCGCCACGGCGCGGTCGTAGTCGGCGGTGTGGGCGAAGGCGCGCGCGGCGAGTTCGCGACGCTGCGCGAGCGAAGTGCCGCCGCCGGCGACGGCTTCGACGATCGCGTCGTACGCGGCCGGAGAGACGACGATCGCAACGTTGGCGAAATTCTTGGCGGATGCCCGCACCATCGCCGGACCGCCGATGTCGATCTGCTCGACGACGGCGTCGCCGGTCGCACCGGAGGCGACGGTCTCGACGAACGGATAGAGGTTCACGACGACAAGTTCGAACGGCAGGATGCCGAGATCGTCCAGCTGAGCCTCGTGCTCCTCGAGCCGAAGATCGGCAAGCAGGCCCGCGTGCACGTTCGGATGCAGCGTCTTGACGCGGCCGCCCAGCGATTCGGGGAATCCGGTGATCTCGGAGACATCGGCCACGGTCAGGCCGGCGTCGCGCAGCGCCGCCGCCGAGCCGCCCGTCGAGACGATCTCGACGCCCGCCGCCGCCAGCGCCTGGCCGAGCGGCAGGAGTCCGGTCTTGTCGCTGACCGAGATCAGGGCACGGCGCACGGGAACGATGTCGCGCGGGCGGTAGAGGGCGGGGTCGATAGACGGGCCGGCCATGCGGGGCTCCCTTTGTTCGGGTCGAGGATTTCAGGGTGTGGCGAAGGGCGCAAGGTCGAGTTCGCCTGATCCGATGCGACGCACCACATCGATCAACAGCCGACGCTCGACCGGCTTGATGCGTTCGTGCAGGGTGTGCTCGGTATCACCCTCGAGCACGGGGACATGCTCCTGGGCGAGGATCGGGCCGGTGTCGACGCCGGTATCGACCACGATGACGCTGGCGCCGGTCTCGGAGACTCCGGCCGCGAGCGCGTCACGCACCCCGTGCGCACCGGGGAAGGAGGGAAGATACGCCGGATGCGTGTTGATGAGCAGCGGCGCCCAGGCGCGCACGACTCCCTCGGGCAGCAGGCGCATGAGCCCGCTCAGGACGACGAGGTCGGGCGACCAGACCTCGATCTGGCGGCGCAGTTCCTCGCCCCAGGCCGCTCGGGTGTCGAACTGCTCGTACGGAACGAGGAACGTAGGGATGCCGAACGCCTCGGCGTGCGCGAACCCGTCGGCTTCACGGTCAGCACCGACCACGACCACACGGGCGGGGAAATCGGGCTCGTCGGCGGCCTCGAGCAGGGCGCGGAGATTGGAGCCGGCGCCCGAAATGAGGACGGCGACCGTGAGCACGGCCCTAGTCTACCGACGGGCGCGGCGTGGATTCGGCGCCGGAGGCGTCGCCGAATCCACGGTCGAGGGGGACCGTGTCGCCGGCATCGGCCGTCGCGGGGTGATCGTCGTCGAACGGAAGGCGCGTCGGCACGAACGCCCGACCGACCGGCTCATACGCCTCCCACTCCGTTCGCGTCGTGTGCCGCGCGGGAGTCAGGAGCGCGATCGCGGCGCCCACGCCGAGCTCCAGCCCGACAGCCAGAGCGACCGGGCCCGGATCCGGGCCCACGAGAGCGAGCCGCCCCGGTCCGGCCGATCCCGAAGCAATCGCCGAAAGCAGCGCCGCCGAGGCGCCGCCCAGGACGGTGACCACGGCGAGTACGGTCAGCCGGGGCATCGTGTCGGCAGAACCCAGCCGCGCACGCGCGGCCCAGCCGGCGAGGAAGCCGACGGCGATGATGGCCAGGACCGTCAGCAGCATCCAGGACGACAACATCTCTGGCACGATCCCGAGGATCGGGATGCCGGGCAGCACTCCCAGGCTCGTGCCGGCGGGCGATACGTTGGTGCCGAGACCGATCGCAAAGCCCGGCCCCGCCGCGAACGCCATCGCCCACACCGCGAGGGTGGGCAGGTAGGCGAGCTGCCCGAGGGTGAAGACGACGGCTCCGACGAGATCGACATGGGCAGCTTCGTAGAGTGCGATCACCTCGCCGCCGCGAACGACAAGGCCTGAGACCACCAGCAGCGCGCCGACGCCCACGATGCCCGCGACGGCGACACCGAGTCCGGTCGCCGCCGCGGCGGCCTCGCCGTTCCGGCCGACGCGGGGCCGCAGGGCATCGACGAGGCCATCATCGCCCACACGCCAGGCGACCACGATCGCAGCGGCGAGCGAGGGCACGGCGAACACCAGTGTGGGAATGAGCACCGCCTGCCATGTGAAGATCGCCGCGACCGGGTTGCCGGAGCTCAGGCGCACGAGCACGGCCGCCGCAGCGAAGACGGCTGCGCCGGACACGACGCCGAAGGCCCCCGCGCCGGCCCGCGCGGCCCGGGCGCCCGAACGCGCACCCGCGAGCGCGCTGAACCCGGTGAACGCGAGGGGCGCGAGCGACAGCGTGAACTGGGCGGCATCGACGGGAATTCCCGTCATCGCGAGATAGTCCGGAGGGAGCGTCACGTGCAGCGGCACCAGGTGACCCAGCTGCCAGAGTCGTGCGGCGGACGGCCAGAGCGCTCCCCCGTCGGCCCCGCCGCCGAAACCGACCACCCAGAGCAGTGTCAGCGGCGCGAGCGCGGCCGCGAGTCCCACGGCCGCGGCCAGCAGCGCGTCGAAGGCGGCGAGAAGAGTGACGAGGAGGCGATTCATGCGGCTTCGACCCTACCCACGATTCGCGTGGGTCGCGCGCGCAGTGCCGCACGCGCTCTGCATCGCTCGGGGCGCTTTAGCGGCCGGCGATGATCTCGCGCATCAGCTCGGCGGTCTCGGACGGCGTCTTTCCGACCTTGACTCCGGCGGCCTCGAGCGCCTCTTTCTTGGCTTGCGCCGTGCCGGCCGAGCCCGAGACGATGGCGCCGGCGTGACCCATGGTCTTGCCCTCGGGCGCGGTGAAGCCGGCGACGTAGCCGACGACCGGCTTGGTGACGTGCGCCTTGATGTACTCGGCCGCGCGCTCTTCGGCGTCGCCGCCGATCTCGCCGATCATGACGATCGCCTGGGTCTCGGGGTCGGCCTCGAACGCGGCGAGCGCGTCGATGTGGGTTGTGCCGATGACCGGGTCACCGCCGATGCCGATCGCCGTCGAGAAGCCCAGGTCGCGCAGCTCGAACATCATCTGGTACGTCAGGGTGCCGGACTTCGAGACGAGGCCGATCGGCCCCTTGCCGGTGATGTTGGCGGGAGTGATGCCGGCAAGCGCCTCGCCGGGCGTGATGATGCCGGGGCAGTTCGGTCCGATGATGCGCGTCTTGCTGCCCTTGCTCTGCGCGTATGCCCACGCCTCTGCGGTGTCACCGACGGGCACACCCTCGGTGATGACCACGAGCAGCGGGATCTCGGTGTCGATGGCCTCGATCATCGCGTCCTTCGTGAACGCGGGCGGCACAAAGGCGATCGACACATCGGCGCCGGTCGCAGCGATCGCCTCGGCGACCGATGCGAAGACCGGCAGCTCGACGGGGTTCCCGTCTCTGTCGGTGTGCGCGACGGTGGTGCCCGCTTTGCGTGCGTTGACACCGCCCACGACCTGGGTGCCCGCCTTCAGCATGAGAGCCGTGTGCTTGGTGCCCTCACCGCCGGTGATGCCCTGAACGATGACCTTGGAGTCCTTGTTGAGGTAGATAGACATTGTCTGCTTTCTGGTCCCTGAGCTTGTCGAAGGGTCGTCGAAGGGTCAGGCGTTCGCCAGCTCGGCGGCCTTGTCGGCGCCCTCATCCATGCCCGCGGCAAGGGTGACGAGCGGATTGTTCGCGGCGGCGAGGATCGCACGGCCTTCGTCGACCTGGTTGCCGTCGAGACGCACGACGAGCGGCTTGGTGGCGGTGTCGCCGAGGATCTCGAGCGCCTTGACGATGCCCTCCGCGACCGCGACGCACGACGTGATGCCGCCGAAGACGTTGACGAACACGGACTTCACCTGCGCGTCGCCCAGGATGACATCCAGCCCCGCGGCCATGACGGTCGCCGACGCGCCGCCGCCGATGTCGAGGAAGTTGGCGGGCTTGACGCCGCCGTGCTTCTCACCCGCATAAGCCACGACGTCGAGCGTCGACATCACCAGGCCCGCGCCGTTTCCGATGATCCCGACCTGGCCGTCGAGCTTGACGTAGTTGAGACCGGATGCCTTGGCCTTGGCCTCGAGCGGGTCTGCAGCACTCTTGTCTTCGAGTTCCTCGTGCTCGGGATGACGGACCTCCGACGCGTTGTCGTCGAGCGTCACCTTGCCGTCGAGTGCGATGATGTTGCCGCTGCCGTCGAGGATGAGCGGGTTGACCTCGACGAGCGTGGCACCCTCTCCCCTGTACACGTCATAGAGCTTCACGAACACGTCGGCGACTTTCGGTGCCAGATCGTCGTCGAAGCCGCCCGCCCTTGCGATCTCGAGCGCCTTCGCGGAATCGATGCCGGTCAGCGGGTTGACCTCGACCCTGGCGAGGGCGTCCGGTCGCGTGACCGCGAGCTCCTCGATCTCCATACCGCCCTCGACCGAGCAGAGGGAGAGGTATGAACGGTTCGAGCGATCGAGCAGAACCGAGAAGTAGAACTCGCGCTCGATCTGGGCGCCGGCGGCGACCATGACCCGCTTGACGACATGCCCCTTGATGTCCAGACCCAGGATCGCCTTGGCGGCCTCATACGCTTCGTAGGCATTCTTGGCGACTTTGACGCCTCCGGCCTTTCCACGACCTCCAGTCTTGACCTGCGCCTTCACGACGACGACGCCGCCGATCTTCTCGGCGGCCGCCTTCGCTTCTTCGGGAGTGTCGGCGATGATGCCGGGGAGCACCGGCACTTCGTACTTCTCGAACAGGTCTCGTGCCTGGTACTCGTAGAGATCCACGTGCAATCCTTCGCTGGGCGACTGTGGTTTCGATGCCGAAAATCTCTCGATGTCGAGAGATCGACCAGTGGTCCAGCCTAGTACGCCAACCTGGATACCCTGCGCCCGCGTAGGCTCTCCCTATGAGTGAGGCCGGACCGACAACCGCACGCAACACGGTTGTCGCCGCCGCTCTGGATCTGTTCGCCGCGCAGGGTTTCGAGGCCACCTCGGTCGAGCAGATCGCGCAGGCGGTCGGAATGTCGCGCTCGACGTTCTTCCGTCAGTTCGGCGGGAAGGATGACGTGGTCTTCAGCGACCACGACCTCCTGCTCGCGCAGCTGCGCGCGGTCCTGAGGGACGCCGATGCCACCGCCGCGGAAAATCCGTGGGCGACGGTGTGCGCGGCATCCGTCGGGGTCTTCCGTCATTTCGCCGCTGAGCCGGAGCTCGCCCGCCGCCGTTACGCCGTCGTGCGCCAGGTGCCGACACTGCGCGAGCGCGAGATCGTGACCGTCTTCCAATACGAGCGGCTCTTCGACGAGTACCTGCGTGCGGCGCTGCCGGGGCTCGACCCGATCGACGCCGTCGCCTTCTCGGCCGCCCTCACCGCCGTGCACAATCATGTGCTGCGTCGGCTGCTGCGCGGAACCGAGGACATCGCCGAGTCGGTGCTCACGGACGCCTACGAAGTCCTTCTGCACCGCTTCGGCGTGCACCCCGATGGCGAACGGACGCGCAGTGACGACGTCGTGGTCGCGGTCTTCCCCCGGCGGATGCCGACCGCCGAAGTCGCTCGCCGGCTCCGCGACTCGCTCTGACAGCGCGCTCCGGCGATCAGGGCGCCTCGCCGGAGGCCACGGTTTCGGCGAGGGCGTGCACGCGCGGCAGATGATGCGCGCCATAGAAGTCCGCGGCGGTCAGGCGAGTCGCATCCAGTGGATCCGGAGTGGGATGCGCAAGCACGGCGGCGACGGCGAGCGCGTGCATCCAGCCGCCGGCGAGAGTGCCGAGCAGCATGAGGTACGGCACGCTGACGGCGTGCGCGTCACGGGGGGAGTCGGCGAAGCCGAGGACATCCGCCGTCGCGCGCCGCGCGGCGGCCACGGCACGGTCGAGGCGCTCGGCCGTGCGCACAGCGACCGGGTCGTCGCTCCCGCGGAGGGCGGCTGCGGTGCGGGCGATCTGCGCGAACAATCCCTCAGCGGTGGCCCCACCGTCGCGGATGACCTTGCGTCCGATGAGGTCGTTGGACTGGATGGCTGTCGTCCCCTCGTAGATCGGCATGATCCGCGCGTCGCGGTAGCGCTGCGCGATTCCGGTGTCTTCGATGAAACCCATACCGCCGTGCACCTGGATGGCGTCGCTCGTGAGGGCCACGGCATCCTCGGTCGCCCAGCCCTTGAACACCGGAACGAAGAACTCGGCGAGGGGCGTGAAGGCCGCATCCGACCGGGCCCGGTCGAACAGATCCGCGACGTACACGCCGAGGGCGCGCATCGCGAAGATGCGGCTCTCCATCGACAACAGCATGCGGCGCACGTCCGGGTGCTCGGCGATCGGCGCGCCGGCGGCGCGCCCGAGCACGCTGCCTTGCGTACGGGTCTGCGCGTACGCGAGTGACTGCTGCCAGGCGCGATCGGCGATGCCGGTCGCCTGAAAACCCATGCCGATGCGTGCCGAGTTCATCATGACGAACATGCCGGCCAGCCCCCCGCCGACCTCGCCGACGAGGTATCCCGTGGCGTCCTCGTACGCCAGGGCGCACGTGGGGCTGCCGTGGATGCCGAGCTTGTGCTCGAGCGCGACCGTTTCGACGGCGTTGCGCGCGCCGAGCGTTCCATCCGCGTTGACGAGGCGGCGAGGAGCGACGAACAGAGAGAGTCCCTTCGCACCATCGGGTGCGCCGGGAGTGCGCGCCAGCACCAGGTGGACGATGTTCTCGGCGATGTCGTGGTCGCCCCACGTGATGAAGATCTTCTGACCGCGGATCGCCCACGTGCCGTCGTCGCGCGGCGCTGCGATCGTCCGGATGCCGCCGAGATCGGTCCCGGCATCCGGTTCGGTCAGGTTCATCGTTCCGGTCCACTCGCCGGAGACGAGCTTGCTGAGGTACGTCACGCGCAGTTCGTCGGATGCCGCGGCATCGAGCGCATGGATCTGCCCCGCCGAGAGCAGCCAGCAGAGCGCGAAGGCCGCGTTGGACGCGTTCCAGATCTCGCCGAGCCCGGCGCGGACGGCACCCGGCAGACCGTCGCCCCCGGCCGAGACAGGCGCTTCGGCCGTGACCCATCCGGCTTCGGCGAACGCGCGATAGGCGTCGGCGAAGCCGTCCGGCATCCGGACGCGGCCGTCCTCGAGGCGCGCGCCCTCGCGGTCGCCGACCGTGTCCAGGGGCGCAAGGACGGATACCGCGAACTGCCCCGCTCCGGTGATGACCTCAGTGGCGTCCGCGGCGCTGAGCTCGCCGTCGGTCGCCCGCGCGACGACGTCGGTGCCGAAGACCTCACGAAAGAGGAAGGCGTAGTCCTCGACCGGAGGCCGATATGCGGCGGCTGCCATGATGAGCTCCTCGCGAGCAGGGTTGGGGTGATACTGAGACTCAGTCTAGGTGCAACTCAGTCTCAACCTTGATGCTGCTGACGAACCGCGCCGTCGCGGCACCCCTCGCGCACCGGCGGCTCACCCGGGAGGATGATTCTTGTGTACGAGATCCCAGCGCCCATGCTCGCGAAAGCCGTCACGGCGATCCCCGACCCGGCGAAGACACCCGGCGGACTCGGCTTCGAACCGAAATGGGACGGGTTCCGAGCGATCGTCTCGTGGGACGGTGCCGACGTCCTCATCGGCTCGCGCGGCGCCAAACCGCTCACGCGCTACTTCCCCGAGCTCGTCGACGCATTCGCGCGGCTCCTGCCAGAACCCTGTCTCATCGACGGCGAGATCGTGGTCGCCACGGGCCAGCCGGCCCGACTCCAGTGGGATGCCCTCTCGAGCAGGATCCATCCGGCGGAGTCCCGAGTAGCGCTTCTGGCGGAGCAGACCCCCGCAATGTTCATCGCGTTCGATCTTCTCGCGCGCGGCGAGCGGAACCTCCAGCCCGAGCCCTTCGAGCTGCGTCGCGCCGAACTCGGTTCTCTGCTCAGCGGGACCCCGCATCCGATCCACCTCACGCGGACGACGGCGGATGCGACGCTCGCCGCGCGCTGGCTTGCCGAGTTCGAGGGGGCAGGACTCGACGGCGTCATCGCCAAGCCTCTCGATCAGCCGTACGCTCCGGGCAAGCGGACAATGCTGAAGATCAAGCACGCCCGCACGGCGGATGTCGTCGCGATCGGCTACCGCGTGCACAAGAGCGGGCACGGCGTCGGTTCTCTGCTGGTCGGTCTTTACGACGCGACCGGAGACATTCAGGGTGTCGGCGGCGTCGCAGCCTTTAGCGACGCGCGGCGTCTCGCGCTCATCGACGAGCTGGCGCCGCTCGTGGCGCGCGGAGACGACGGAGAGGCCGTCACGGGCGAAACGGAGCGGTCGCGTTTCGCCGCGGCGAAGGACACCTCGTTCGTGCGCCTGCGACCCGAACGTGTCCTCGAGGTCCGGTACGACCAGCTGGAAGGCGACCGGTTCCGGCACACTGTTCAGTTCGCGCGGTGGCGACCGGATCGCGATCCGCGCTCCTGCACGTACGAGCAGCTCGACACGGTCGCGGTCTACGACCTCGCCGACATCCTGGAGTGACGACGGGGGACGGCACCGCTGAGCGCACGCTGATTGTCAACCCCGCACAGCACTCTCCTGCATCCGTTAGCGTCGAACCATGGGATTCTTCCGCCGTGATTCGACTCCGTTCCCCCTCACCGGCCCCCTGACCTTTGAGCCCCGGGCCGCCAGCGCACCCTGGCGCCTGTGGGCGGACGGCTTCGGCTCACTCGCGATCCGGTGCCTGCAGCTCATCCTGGTGGTGACGGTGGCCGGTGCGGCCATCTTCGGCATCCAGCTGATCACAGTCGTCACCATCCCCCTCGTCCTCGCCCTGATCCTCGCCTCGGCCTTTGAGCCGGTCATGCGGTGGATGCGGGGGCGCGGCGTTCCCTCTGTCGTGGCGACCCTGCTGACCCTGGTCGCGATCGTGGCGCTGCTCGGCGGCGTCGCATGGCTCATCGCGGCGGCGGTGCAGAACCAGTGGGCCGACCTTGCCGAGCAGGCCCAGCAGGGTTTCGAGGACGTCGTGGCGTGGGTCAACACGCTGCCGTTCGCTCCGACCGAGTCGCAGCTGCAGGACTGGATGGGTGCACTGACCGATTTCGTCACGAGCGCGCAGTTCGGCTCCGGGGCGCTCGCGGGCGTCGGCGCGGTCGCGAACTTCGTGACCGGCTTCGTCCTGCTCGTGACGGTGCTGTTCTTCTTCCTCAAAGACGGCCCGCAGATGTGGGAGTTCCTGCTGCGTCCGTTCAGTGGCGCGGAGTACGAGCGCGCCCGCCGGATCGGCGACAAGACCGTCGCCACCCTCGGCTCCTACATCCGCGGGACGGCGGGTGTCGCCGCCGTCGATGCGATCGGCATCCTCATCGGACTCCTGATCCTGCAGGTGCCGCTGGCACTGCCGCTCGCGGCGCTGGTCTTCATCCTCGCCTTCATCCCGATCGTCGGGGCCACGGTCGCCGGCATCCTCGCGGCGCTGGTCGCCCTCGTCGCCAACGGATGGATCGTGGCACTGCTCGTGGTCGGGGTCGTCGTCCTGGTGAACCAGCTCGAGGGGAACTTCCTGCAGCCGTTCCTCATGGGCAGGTCGATGAAGCTGCACGCCTTCGTCGTCTTGGTCGCCTTGACCGTCGGCGCCGTCGTCGCGGGCGTCGTCGGGGCGATTCTCGCGGTTCCGATCACGGCCGTCGCGTGGGGCATCGTGCAGGTGTGGGATGGACCGGACACCCCGGCCCGCTGGGCGCGCCCCAAGCATCCGGGCGATGCGGCACTCACCAGCTGATCAGGGCTTCTTCGCTCGACTCGGCTGAACGCGCGGCGGCTCACCGGGCATTTTCGGGAACTCCGGCGGGAACGGCAGTTCCCCGAGCCCCGCATCGAGGTCGCGTTGCCACCAATCGAGCAGGGTGTCGATCCGGCCGGGCTTCTGCTGCAGATCCCGCCACGGATCACCGATCGCCGCCAGCCTCGCGGGGACCGTCCGCACGGTGAAGGCAGACGGGTCGACGCCGGCGGCCAGCTCATCCCAGGTGATCGGGGTCGCGACGGTCGCGGTCGGCAGTGCGCGCGGACTGTAGGCGCCGGCCATCGTGCGATCACGGTTCGCCTGGTTGAAGTCGATGAAGATGCGCTGCCCCCGCTCCTCCTTCCACCAGGCTGTGGTGACCCTGTCCGGCAGACGGCGCTCCAGTTCCCGCCCTGCGGCGATGACGGCGTGCCGCGCGTCGAGGAACTCGTGCGTCGGCTCGATCGGGCAGAACACGTGGATGCCGCGGTTTCCGCTCGTCTTGATCCACGGCTCCAGCTCCGCGTCGCGGAGCACGTCGCGTAGAACCGGCGCGATGGCCGCGGCATCGGCGAAGTCCGTACCCGGCTGAGGATCGAGGTCGATACGCAGTTCGACCGGATTGTCGGTGTTCTTCGCGAGCGAGGCCCACGGGTGGAAGACGACCGTGTTCATCTGCACGGCCCAGACGATCGCGGCGGCCTCATCGAGGACGACCTGTGGATGCCGCCGCCCGCTGTTGTATGTGCACATCACCTCGTGGACGTAGTCAGGGGCGCCGCGCGGCGGGTTCTTGGAGAAGAACGCTTCGCCGTCGACCGAATCCGGAAATCGCTCAAGAGACACCGGCCGATGTCCGTTGGCCCGGAGGAACGGTTCGGCGACGGCGATCGCATACTCGGCGAGCTCGCGCTTGGTGATCCCCAGCGCGGGCCAGATGACCCGGTTCGGGCTCGACAGCGAGACGTCGCGGTCACCCGCCCGCATAGACACTCGCTCCGACGCCATTCCTCGACCCTAGGCCCGCTCCGGTGCGCGCGATAGGGCACTTTCGCTCACCCCGCCGTCGCCCCCGTCCGCTGCCCCCCCCGTTACTTTCTTCGTAGCCGCTTGGTGAGGATGCTGGGCGGTGGCAGCC
>NZ_WOYQ01000008.1:40127-55380 GCF_011620665.1 Microbacterium sp. | reverse complement strand
GTTCGACCGAACCGGACGATCCGTGTTCGAACGAACCGGACGGTCGTCGAACGAACGGGCCGGACGATCATCCCGACGCGGCCGATCATCCTGCGTGTTGCTGCGGATGCCGCGTGACTCCGCGCGACCGGCGCGCTCCTGCGCGTTCCAGCGCTGCTTCTTCGGTGCCGCATCGTCGACATCGGAGCGATAGCCCCGATGTCCCGCGCTCTTGCTCCCGGCGGTGCCGGCGGAAGACTGCCCCGGACGACGCTTGGCATCCTGATAGGCGGTCTTGCTGCCGTAGCGCGGTTCGAAGTTCTGAGCGCGGCCGGCGGCCGGCTTCTTGTTCTTGGGCATGGGGTGACCTTCTGGGTTGTTCTTGCGAGAACAGCCTCCTGAGCGCGCACAACGGCGCTGCCGCAATTGCGGCGTGGAGTAACCCGGACATCCGTCGGCCGGGGGCCATTCAGTGATGGTTCATGCGCGCCGAACGGCGCTCACCATCGGCCCCACAGACTCACAAACCCATCCGCGCACGCGCGGTGTCCAGAGCCGACCACACCACTATACCCGCCAGCTCCGGAGACAGCGCCCATCGAAACCCTGATCAGCGCCCGGTCGATGCCAGACGTGCGGCACCGACGGAGCTCCCGTCACATGTGGTGGTGTCGGCTCAGTTCGTGCGTAAGGCGCGCCGCGAGGCCGGCGCGTCGTCGTCGCCATCTGAGGATGCCGGCGATCCCTCGTCCGCTGTGCCCGGCGTGGAGCGGCCAGCCCGCCGCTCCTTCGCACCCTCGACGAGGTTGTACAGGGTGGGCAGGACGAGCAGCGTCAGCACGGTCGACGAGATCAGTCCCCCGATGACGACGATCGCGAGAGGCTGCGAGATGAATCCGCCGTGACCCGTGATGCCGAGCGCCATCGGCGTGAGCGCGAAGATCGTCGCGAGAGCCGTCATGAGGATCGGCCGCAGACGCCTCGCGCCACCGGCTACCGTCGCATCGTGGGCGCTCAAGCCCTTCTCGCGGTACTGGTTGACGAGGTCGACCAGAACGATCGCGTTGGTCACCACGATGCCGATCAGCATGAGCACGCCGATGAGCGAAGCGACACCCAGCGGCACCCCCGTCGCGATCTGCAGCAGGACCGCACCGGTCGCCGCAAACGGCACCGACACGAGTAGCAGCAGTGGCTGGCGAAGCGACTTGAATGTAGCGACCATCACGATGTAGACGATGAGGATCGCCGCGAGCAAAGCGAGGCCGAGCTGGGCGAAGGCATCCTGCTGCTGCGTGACGACGCCGCCGATCGCTGCGCTCGTGCCCGACGGGAGGTCGACA
This sequence comes from Microbacterium sp., assembly GCF_011620665.1. GTDB lineage: Bacteria > Actinomycetota > Actinomycetes > Actinomycetales > Microbacteriaceae > Microbacterium. The sequence goes on along the minus strand of NZ_WOYQ01000008.1, from coordinate 54,058 downwards.
GCACTCAAACCCTCGTTCACGGCGGCCGATGCGGCCGTGAGGTCGTCGGTGGAGGGAGTGACCGTCACGGTCGCGGTGCGCTGACCCCGCTGACTCGTGATGGAAGTCGGACCCTGGCTCTCCTCGACGGTTGCGACCGAGTCGAGTCGAACGGGACCTGCCGCCGAGGCGATCTGCAGGCCCTTGAGATCCTCGATCGTCGCGGGGATGGACGCCGCTTCGAGGTAGACGGTGACTGAGCTGCCGTCGATCTCGACCGTACCGACCTGGCGCGGCTGCATCGTGTTCGACACGAGCGCGCCGACGGCGACCTCCGAGAGGCCGAGGGCCGCGGCCTTCTCGCGATCGACCGACACGGCGACATAAGGCAGAGACGCCGACAGGTTCGAGGTGACCTGGCCGATCCCGTCCTTGCCGTCGAGCGTCGTGACCACGGCATCCGTCGCGGTCTGAAGACTGGTGGCATCCGGAGCGGTCACATCGATCTCGATGTCGCTCGAGCCGAAGCCGCCCTGACCGGTGATGACGGTGAGCGTGCCGACGTCCGTGAGATCGGCCAGTGCCGTCTGCACATTCTCGCGCACCGCGACCTGGTCCGCGCCGGCGTCGGTCGTGATGGAATAGGTGACTCCTCCGCCGCCGCCCGAGAAGGCATCGCGGAGCGCCGAGCCCGACGATCCGATCGAGGTCTGCACGATCTCGACGCCGTCGACGTCGAGCAGCACCGCCTCGACCTTCTCCGCGGCCGCATTCTCTGCATCCAGGCTGGCGGCCTGAGCCACTTCCTGCGAAACGGAGAACGTGTTCTGGCCGGAATCGCCGAGGAAGTTGGTCTTCATCAACGGTGCCAGAGCGGCCGTGCCGGCCAAGACCACGACGGCCAGCAACAGGGTCACCCACGAGTTCTTGAGCGTCCAGTTCAGCACGGGCAGGTATGCACGCTGGAGCCTCGACGGCGGCGCCGCCGGGTCTTCCGGGTCGATCGCGTTGCCCTCCCCATCGAGGACAGGCTTGCCGGGGCGCAGGAACCAGTACGCGAGCACGGGGACGATCGTCAGAGCAACCAGGAGCGACGCGGTCATCGCGATCGTGACGGTGAGCGCGAACGGGCGGAAGAGCTCACCCGTCACGTCACCCACGAAGGCGATCGGCAGGAACACCGCGACGGTCGTGATGGTCGAAGCCGTGACCGCCGAGGCGACCTCGCGCACCGCGAGCAGGATCGACTGCAGTTTGTCGGCCTCGCCGACGTAGTGCCGTTTTATGTTCTCGATCACGACGATCGAGTCGTCGACAACGCGTCCGATCGCGATCGTCAAGGCGCCGAGGGTGAGGATGTTCAGCGAGTATCCGAAGGCCTGGATACCGATGAAGGTGATCAGCACGCTCGTGGGGATCGAGATCGCCGTGACAAGTGTCGAGCGCACCGACAGCAGGAAGAGCAGGATCACCAGAACCGCGAAGACGAGGCCGAGCAGACCCTCCTGCGCGAGCGCTTCGATGGACTGCTGGATGTAGGGCGCCTGGTCGAAGACGACCGTGAATTTGGCGTCGCTGCCGATCGAGTCCTGCAACTGGGGCAGCAGCGCCGTGACGGCGCTGCTCACGTCGACCGTGTTGGACGAGGGCAGCTTGGTGATCGAGATCGTGAGGGCCGGCTCGCCGTTCACGCGCGAGATCGATGTGACCGGGTCCTGACCCATCTCGACAGCGGCGACGTCGCCGATCGTCACGGTGCCGGCGCCGATCTGCGCCGCAGTGGTGGGAACCAGCGGGATCGCGCCGATCTCTTCGATCGAGGTGATCTTCGTACCGGTCTGCACCGTCAGGGTCTGATCGCCCTCGGTGACGGTTCCGCCCGGGAAGAGCGCACCGTTCTGATCCAGTGCATCCGTGATCGCAGCCTGGGTGAACCCGGCCGCCGCAAGCGCCCCCTGGTCGGGGGTGATCGTCACGCGCTGACCCTGACCGCCGACGATCGAGGCCGCGTTGACGCCCTCGACATCCTCGAGATCGGGAATCACGCTCGTCTCCAGCTGCGCCTGGATGGTCTGCGCGTCGTCGTAGCCGGTGACGGCCAGCGAGATGACGGGCAGGTCGTCGATCGAGAACGAGACGACGTTGGGCTCGACGGTGTCGGGAAGTGTCGACTTGATGCGGTTGATCGCCTGCAGGATCTTCTGCTCGGCCGTCGCGAGATCGGTGCCGTACGTGAAGGATGCTGTGATGATCGACGCATTGGTCGTGCTCGTCGCGGCCGTCGACTCGAGTCCGGGGATGCCGCGGATCGCCGACTCGATCGGAGTCGACACATCGTTGTTGACGACATCCGGCGACGCACCCGGGTAGGTCGACAGGATCGACAGCTGCGGGAACTCCACCGACGGGATGAGCTCCTGCTTCATGTTCGTCAGAGCCAGTCCGCCGAAGACTGCGGCGACGATCGTGATGAGGGCGATGAGTGCGCGGTTCTTCAAGCTCAGGACGGCGAGGTTCGACACGGATGGCCTTTGCTGTGCGGGACGGTGGATACAGAAATGTATCGACTTCATTCTCGCACGCCTGACGAGCGGTTCGGACCGCTCGTCAGCGTGGGAAGAAGCCGCCCAGCATGATCCCGAGCGCCGCCGCGGCGATGGCGAGGACGGCCGTCCCGACCAGGTTGATCCATGCCCAGTCCCGCCGCTTGCTCTGGGCGAGGAGCACGGTCTCGACCGAGACGGTGCTGAACGTGGTGAAGCCGCCGAGGACGCCGACGCCGAGAATCGTCATCCAGGTCGGCGCGACCGCTGCCCCGAGCCCCGTGAGCAGGCCCAGCGCGAAGGAGCCGGCGATGTTCACGATCAGGATGCCGAGGGGGAAGGCATCCTTCCGTCCCCCCATCACGGCGCCATCCGCCAGGTACCGCGCGCCGGCGCCGAGACCGCCGCCGACGATGAGGGCCGCGAACTCGACCGGGTTCACTCGGCCTCCTCCGGAGCTTCGACCTCGGCGGGCACGCCGGCCGAGCGCCGTCCGACGACGAGTCCGAGCGCCGCGAGGATCACTCCGCCGAAAAGGGAGACGAGGATCAGCAGCAGACCGATCACGGGAGCGGCAGTGCCGGTCGTCACCGTCTGCACCGCGAACGCGCTGTAGCTCGTGAACCCACCGATGAGCCCCGTGCCGAAGAACGTCCGCGTGCGAGGATGCCGGTCGTCCAGTCGGCCGACGACCGCCCCCAGCAGGAAGGATCCGGCGAGGTTCATCGCGAGAGTGATACTCGGGACGACGAGCGGGTGCGCACCGGCGGCGACCGGAGCGAGCAGCACCGCGCGCAGCGCGACACCGATCCCGCCACCGCCGATCGCGAGCGCGAGCGACCTCCACGAGAACCATCGCGCTGATGCCATGCCCTCACGCTAGGCCCGGATCACCTCCGCAGCGGGACGCGGATCGCCGTCCCGGCCGAGACCGAGCCTCCCCGCGGGGGAGAAGAAGCCGCCGTTCAGCCCTCCGGCCAGAGTGCGTCGGCGTCGGAGGCCGGCTCTTCGAGCGGCACCACGAGGACCGGGCGCGACTGGCGGTGAGTCAGGCGCGCGGCAACCGACCCGGTGAAGAATTCGCGGATCGATTCGCCGATACCCCGTCGACGGGTGCCGACGACGATGAGCCTCGCGTGCGACCGCTCGGCGAGGTGCGCGATCGCCGTCGCCGGATCCCCGACGAGCTGTGCCATGCTCCAGTCGACGGCAGCGCCGGCGAGCGCGGATTCCGCGGCTTCGCGCACCGCCTCCTCCTGACCCTCACCGGCGATCGCCTCGAGGTCGATCGCCGCGGTGTGCACGTAGCCGTCGGGGTCTTCATAGGAGATGAAGCGCGTGACATCCACGTGGGCGACGATCAGCGGCGCACCGAAGAGGCGCGCGTAGCGGGCGGCCTCGGTGAGCACGCGTTTCGGCTGGTCGGCCAGGGCCCCCACGATCACTGCCCCCTGGGGCACCGCCTGGTCGTCGGACGTGTCGCGCATGGCTTCGGTCATCGTCACACCCTCCATCAGGGACCGGAACCGCGATGGTCCGTAGGCACCGTGTTATCCTGAATGCTACTCTTCCCGGCTTCGGGCCGAACCGTGAGTGCATCGTGAATGCACCGGACCGTGAGCACAGGCAGTGCACACAGTCCGTGACTCAAAAAAGAGGGGGTCTCGCATGGGGCGTGGCCGTCAGAAGGCGAAGCACACCAAGATCGCTCGCGAACTGAAGTACGACACGTACAACGTGAACTACTCCGCGCTCGAGAAGGAACTCGGCCACCACGACGAAGAGCAGTACGTCGACAAGTGGGCCGACCAGTACGCCGGCGATGACGAGGAACTCGAGACAGCCTGAGGCGATCCCGCTCGAGCTCTCGACATCCGCACAACGGGTCAGGACTCCTGTGTGCCCTCGACCCAGGCGAGGTACTCCTCCGAGACCGTGCCGGTGATGTACCTGCCGTCGAAGCAGCTCATGTCGAGGTCCTCGACATCGGGCGAACCCTCCAGGATCGCCGCCTTGAGGTCCTCCACCTCCTGGTACACCAGGTAGTCGGCACCGAGCTCCTCGGCGATCTCGGGAATCGTGCGGTTGTAAGCGACAAGCTCGTGCCGGGACGGCATGTTGATGCCGTACACATGCGGGTAGCGCACGGGCGGTGCGGCGGAGGCGAAGGTGACCGACGCGGCTCCGGCATCCCGAGCCATCTGGATGATCTCCTTCGAGGTCGTCCCCCGCACGATCGAGTCGTCGATGAGCAGCACGTTCTTGCCCTTGAACTCGCTCGACATCGCATTGAGCTTCTGGCGCACGCTCTTCTTGCGCACGGCCTGGCCGGGCATGATGAACGTCCGGCCGACGTAGCGGTTCTTGTAGAAGCCCTCGCGATACTCCAGCCCCAGCTTGCGCGCGACCTGCATCGCGGCGGGGCGGGCTGAGTCGGGGATCGGCATGACGACGTCGATCGATCCCTTGGGGGTGTACTTTGCGATCGTGTCCGCGAGGCGATCGCCCATGCGCAGCCGCGCCTCGTACACCGAGATCCCGTTCATCTCGCTGTCGGGCCGGGCCAGATAGACGTACTCGAACGAGCACGGCACCAGCTGCGGGTTCGCGACGCACTGCCGCGTGTGGAGCGTGCCCGCAAGGTCGATGAACACGGCCTCGCCGGGCTCGACGTCGCGGACGACGTCGAAGCCGGCGTTCTCGAGCACGAGCGATTCCGACGCGACGATCCACTCATAGCGGCCACTCGCTTCCTTTCGCGCGCCGAGTATGAGGGGGCGGATGCCGAAGGGATCGCGAAAGGCCAAGAGGCCGTACCCGGCGATGAGGGCGATCGAGGCATACGAGCCTTCGACGCGCTCGTGCACCCGCTCGACCGCGTGGAACACCTGGTCGGGGTCGAGCTCGGGTCCCGAGATCGCCGCCTGCAGCTCATTGGCCAGGACGTTCACCAGCAGCTCGGTGTCCGAGCTCGTGTTCAGGTGACGCCGATCGGTGTGGAACAGCTCTTCGGTCAGCTCGCGCGTGTTGGTGAGGTTGCCGTTGTGCACCAGCACGATTCCGTAGGGCGCATTGACGTAGAAGGGCTGCGCCTCTTCCTCGCTGGATGCCGTGCCCTTGGTCGCGTACCGCACGTGGCCGAGGCCGATCGTTCCCAGGAGCGCGCGCATATCCCGCGTGCGGAATGCCTCACGGACCTGTCCCTTCGCCTTGAACAGGTGGAAGATCCCCCTGGGCTCCGCAGTCGCGATGCCCGTGGAATCCTGCCCGCGGTGCTGCAGCAGCAGAAGCGCGTCATAGATCTCCTGGTTGACCGGTCCCTGACCGACCATGCCGACGATTCCGCACATATCTCGCGCTCAGTCCGTTTCTGCGTATGCGCCGACCAGGCGCACGGCGCCGCCGTCGACGCCCTTGGCACCCTGCTCGAAGTGCCCGTCGGGCAGAGCCCGGTCACGAACGACGCCGACCTGCCATGTGTCGATTCCGGCGGCCGTGAGGGCGGATGCCGCGGCATCCGCGTGCGTGGGCGAAACGACCGCGAGGAAGCCGATGCCCAGGTTCCACGTGCCCTCGGTCTGCTCGAGCGAGAGCGAGCCGAGATCGGCCAGCACGCGGAAGACGGGTGCGGGCGACCAGGTCGCCCGGTCGATTTCGACCCACGTTCCCCGCGGGAGCACGCGGGCGAGGTTCGCGGCGATGCCGCCGCCCGTGACGTGGCTGAGCGAGTGGACGGCATCCCCCAGCTCATCGATGAGCCGCAGGAGAGGAAGAGTGTACAGACGCGTCGGCTCCAGAAGCTCCTCGCCCCAGGTGCGCGCGAAGTCCGCCGCCTGGTCGCCATAGCCGATGCCGGCGCCGGCGACGATGTGCCGCACGAGCGAGTAGCCGTTCGAGTGCATCCCGCTCGAGGCGAGCGCGAGCACCACATCGTCCGCGCGCACACGGTCCGCACCGAGCAGCTTGCCGGCCTCGACGACACCCGTGGCGGCGCCTGCGACGTCATAGTCGTTGATGCCGAGCAGGCCCGGATGCTCGGCCGTCTCGCCGCCGATGAGCGCGGTGCCGGTCGCGGCGGCGCCGGCGGCGATACCGCGGACGATGTCGGCGATCCGTTCCGGGAACACCCGGCCGCACGCGATGTAGTCGGTCATGAACAGCGGGCGCGCGCCGACCACGACGATGTCATCGACGACCATCCCCACCAGGTCCTGCCCGATCGTGTCGTGCTTGTCGATCGCCTGCGCGATCGCGACCTTGGTCCCGACGCCGTCGGTCGAGGTCGCCAGCAGCGGCCTGTCGTACGAGCGGAGGGCCGTGGCGTCGAAAAGGCCCGCGAAGCCGCCCACTCCTCCCCAGACCTCAGTGCCGTGGGTGCGCCGGACGGCCGACTTCATCAACTCGACGGCGAGGTCTCCCGCCGCAGTATCGACGCCGGCTTCGGAATAGGGGTTCGCGGAGGCCTGTGCCACGCCGCCAGCCTATCGCCCTGACACATGGCGGATATCGCGCGGTCAGCGCTGTTCGATCTCGGCGTCGGTCGAGGAGTCGAGGTGGATCGTGTCGTGCATCACGCGCACCTCGCGGGTGCGGCGCGCCAGCATCCGGTCGGAGATGAGCGCCGCAGTGGCCGAGAGCGCCATCCCGATCGGGATGCAGAAGAGGGAGAGGAACCCGAGCACCTGCGTGCTCGAGTAGACGACGCCGGTCGACGCACTCCGATCGACCGTGCCGTCGAACGCGAAGGTCAGGATGAGCGCGGCCAGGATTCCCACGGCCGCGCCCAGCGCCAGGAACACCCCGTACCGGGGGCTGCGGCGCACTCGCGCCGACTCGATCTGGTGGGAGGCGGGCTCGGTCATCCCCCCATTGTCCCACCACGCCGCGTTCCTACGGCCGAAGAGGTACGAGCCCCGTGAGATCGGCGCGCGTGCCCGATGCGATCACGCGACCCGAGGCCACGGCATCCGCCCACGACTGCATGCCGGTCGCCAGAGCGATCCACGTCTCGGCGTCGGTCTCGACGACGTTCGGCGGAGTCCCCCGGGTGTGCCGCGGGCCCTCAACCACCTGCACCGCACCGAACGGCGGGACGCGTACCTCGACGGAGTTGCCGGGTGCCTTCTCGACCAGCAGCTGCAGGAGGTAGCGGACCGCCGTGGCAAGGCTCGCCCGGTCGGCAGCGGGCGCTTCCGCGACGGCGGCGAGCGCCGCGCGGCCATTCTCGGTCGAAATCGCACGCGCCACGGCTCCACGCTACCGGCGCGCGAACCCATCCGGCCCCCTCAGTAGGCTGAGCGGGTGCGCATCCTCGTCCTCGGTTCCGGTGCTCGCGAGCACGCCATCGTCCTCGCGCTGCGGAGTGAGCGAGCCGGGCATGCTCTGTTCGCCGCTCCCGGCAATGCGGGCATCGGCGAAGACGCGACTCTTGTCCCGGATCTTGACCCCAACAGCCCGGGCGCCGTCACAGAGTATGCCGACGCCGAAGGCATCGACCTCGTGATCATCGGCCCTGAGGCGCCGCTCGTGGCCGGAGTCGCCGACGCACTCCGCGCGCGCGGCATTCCGGCGTTCGGCCCCGGTCGGGCCGCGGCCCAGCTCGAGGGTTCCAAGGCGTTCGCGAAGCGCGTCATGGATGCCGCGGGCGTCCCGACCGGCCGCGCAATGCGCGCGCGGACGCGCGCCGAGGTCGAAGCCGCCCTCGATGAGTACGGCGCCCCACACGTGGTCAAAGCCGATGGCCTCGCCGCGGGCAAGGGTGTGATCGTCACGGACGACCGAGCGGCGGCACTCGCGCACGCCGACGCCTACCTGCCGTTCGGGGAGGTCCTGGTGGAGGAGTTCCTCACCGGACCGGAGGTATCGCTCTTCTTCGTGAGCGACGGCGATACGGTGCGCGCGCTCAGTCCCGCGCAGGACTTCAAACGCGCGTACGACGGCGACGCCGGCCCCAACACGGGCGGCATGGGCGCCTACTCGCCCCTGCCGTGGCTGGCCGACGATTTCGGCGGCGAGGACGCGTTCGTCGCGGAGGTCACCCGCACGGTGGCAGAGCCGGTCATCCGCACCCTCGACGCGCAGGGCACCCCTTTCGTGGGTCTGCTCTACGCGGGCCTCATCCTCACGAGTGCCGGCATCAAGGTCATCGAGTTCAACGCGCGCTTCGGCGATCCGGAGACACAGGTCGTTCTCGCGCGGCTCACCTCGCCGCTCTCGCGCCTGCTCATGTCAGCCGCGAGCGGGCACCTCGAGGACGAGCCCGAGCCGACCTTCTCCACCGACGTGGCCGTCACCGTCGTCCTCGCCGGCGAGGGATACCCCGAGTCCCCCGTCACGGGTCGACCGTTGCACGGGATGGATGCCGCGGCATCCATCCCGGGAGTCCACCTCGCCCACGCCGGGACCGCCCTGCAGGACGGCACTCTGGTCGGCACGGGCGGGCGGGTGCTGAGCGTCGTCGCGACCGGCGAGACCTTCGCGCACGCGCGCGAGCGGGCCTACCGCGCGCTCGCGGAGATCACCCTCGAAGGCTCCCACTACCGCACCGACATCGCCGCCCGCGTCGCCGCGGACTGACGTCATCGATAATGGACGCGTGACGACCACTCCCCCGCTGCCCGGCTGGACGCACGTCTACTCCGGCAAGGTGCGCGACCTCTACCGCCCCGCGGCAGGATCGGAGACCGACGACGGGCGGATGCTGGTGGTCGCCAGCGACCGGGTCAGCGCATTCGATCACGTGCTCTCCCCCGGCATCCCGGGCAAGGGGACACTGCTGACGACCCTCAGCCTGTGGTGGTTCGATCAGCTCGCCGGGGGCGACGGCGGACGCCCGATCCCGAACCATCTCGCGAGCAAGGCCGACGACCCGCAGCTTCGCATTCCGGATGCCGTCGCCGGGCGGGCGATGATCGTCTCCTCGCTCGACATGCTGCCGGTCGAGTGCGTCGTCCGCGGGTATCTCACCGGTTCGGGCTGGGCGGAGTATCGCGCCGCGGGCACGGTCTGCGGCATCCCACTGCCGGAGGGCCTCGGCGACGGCGACCGGCTGCCCGAGCCGATCTTCACCCCCGCGTACAAAGCGCCGATGGGCGAGCACGACGAGAACATCTCGTTCGCGCAGACCGTCGCTCTCGTCGGCGCCGAACGGGCGGCGCAACTCCGCGATGCTTCGCTCGAGATCTATGGCCGCGCCTCGGCGATCGTCGAGGCGAAGGGGCTGATCCTCGCCGACACGAAGTTCGAATTCGGCATCGACGGTGCCGGAATCCTCACTCTCGCCGATGAGGTGCTCACGAGCGATTCCTCACGGTACTGGGATGCCCGGGCGTGGGTCACCGGCGCGACTCCCGCCGAGCGGATGGCGAGCTTCGACAAGCAGATCGTCCGCGATTGGCTGACCGGGGTGTGGGACAAGCGCGGCACCCCGCCCGAGCTGCCGGCCGAAATCGTGGAGCGCACCGCCGCGAAGTACCGCGAACTGCTCGAAAGGCTCACGTCGCGCGCGGGCTGAACCGGCATCCGTCCCGGTGCCGAGCGCGCCGGTTGTTCCCGAGCGCTCCGGTTGCGCGCGGCCCGGGTCCAGCGCGCTCGGCGCGAACCAGCGCGCTCGGCGCGAACCCGCGCCAGCCCCGCGCCGGGGTCACGCGGAAGCGCGCGTCACCAGCTCGATGTCGAGGACCGTCGCGTGCGGGGGTGATCCCCCGGCGAGGATCGACAGCAGGGTGTCGGCCATCCGCATGCCCTGCTCGTGCGACGGCTGGCGCACGGTCGTGAGCTGCGGATGAACACTCGTGGCGACGGGTGAATCATCGAAGCCGACGATCGCGACATCGTCCGGCACGCGGATGCCGGCACGCCCGAGGGTTTCGAGAGCCCCGCGCGCCATGAGATCGCTCGCGATGAAGAGCGCATCGAACTCGACCCCGCTCGCGAGGATCTGCTGCATCGCCGCTGCGCCCCCGCGAGCGGTGAAATCGCCGTCGGCGGTGACCGAGGGCGCCAGCCCGGCGTCGGTCAGCGCCTCCCGGTAGCCGTCGAGGCGATCGGCCGCGGCGGGCATCGTGAGCGGACCGGTGATGGTCGCGATGCGGCGACAGCCCCTGGAGATCAGGTAACGCGTCGCCACACGACCGCCGGCGGCATTGTCGACGTCGACGTAGAAGTCGCTCCGGCGCGCGTGCGCCGGCCGACCTCCGTAGACGACGGGGACGGCCGCGGCGATGCTCTCGATGAAGCGGTCGCTCGTGTGGTGCGAGACGACGATCGCCCCGTCGACCGCGCCGCTGCGGACATAGGCGCTCGTCTTGTCGTGCGGGTCATCGCTCGCGATGAGGAGGTTCAGGACATAGTCCGACCTGCCGAGTCGGGAATGGATGCCCGAGACGACGGCAGCGAAGAACGGGTCGCCGAAGAAGCGCGTCGTGTCTTCCGGCACGACGAGCGCAATGGCCATCGTGGCGCGCGAGGCCAGGGAACGCGCCGCCCGGTTGGGTACGTAGTCGAGTTCGGCGATCGCGCGAGTGACGGCATCCAGCGCCGCCGGCGAAACCGACGCCGATCCGTTGACGACCCTCGAGACGGTCGACCTGGACACACCCGCGGCGGCGGCGACCTCTTCGATCGTCGCGGCGCCGCGCGGAGTGTCCAAAGTCACGGAGAACCACTTCACTGGGGAAGGAACATCGATCGCTCAGGAGGCGATGACCCGACGATACTCCAGTGCCGCCAGCCCGTAGACTGGATCGGACGCGGCCAACGACTGACACTGTGGCCGCAGGCGACCGCCAGGAGGACCCCCATGCCCACCATCGTCGTCGACGTCATGCCCAAGGCCGAGCTGCTCGACCCACAGGGGAAGGCCGTCACCGGCGCGCTGGACCGCCTGGGCATCGCGGGCTTCTCGTCCGTCCGCATCGGCAAGCGCTTCGAACTGACCGTCGAGTCCGCCGACGAGGCCACGCTCGCCACCGTCCGCACCCTTGCCGACGAGATCCTCTCGAACGCGGTCATCGAGGACGTCGTGGGCATCGAGGTCATAGAGTGACCGCCCGCATCGGCGTCATCACTTTTCCCGGCTCGCTCGACGACCGCGACGCACAGCGCGCCATCCGGCTCGCCGGCGCCCAGCCCGTCGCCCTGTGGCACGGCTCGCACGACCTGGACGGCGTCGATGCTCTCGTGCTCCCCGGTGGCTTCAGCTACGGCGACTACCTCCGCGCCGGTGCGATCGCCGCCCTCGCGCCGATCATGACCGACGTGAAGGACGCCGCAGCCGCGGGGATGCCGGTCCTCGGAATCTGCAACGGCTTCCAGATGCTCGTCGAGGCGCACCTGCTGCCGGGCGGTCTGATCCGCAACGCCCACCAGCATTTCATCCGCCGCGACCAGCGGCTGCGCGTCGAGAACGCATCGACCGCGTGGACCTCGCAGTTCGACGTCGGGCAGGAGATCACCATTCCGCTGAAGAATGCGGACGGCGGCTATATCTGCTCGGCCGACACACTCACCCGGATCGAGGGCGAAGGCCTCATCGCGTTCCGATACGTCGGCGTCAACCCGAACGGCTCGCTCGATGACATCGCCGGCCTCACGAACGAGCGCGGCAACGTCGTCGGACTCATGCCGCACCCCGAGCACGCCGTTGAGCCCGGGTTCGGCCCCGACACCGCCGACGCCATGCGCTCGGGCACCGACGGCCTCGCCTTCTTCACCTCCGCGATCGCTGCGCTGGCCGCTGCCGCTGCGTGACCCAGCGGGTGTGCGCGCCCACGCCGGCGCTCGTCCGGGTAGCGTCGGAGAGTGACTTTCACCGTCTCCGTGCCGCACCCCGACCTCGCCCGTGACCTCGAACCACTGCCCGACGGTGTCGAGGTGATCGTCTGGCCGATGGATGCCGCTCCGCCCCGCAGCCGCATCGATCTGGTCGTGCCGCCCTACATCGCACTCAGCAGGGCACTGCCTCTGCTGGCCGAGGTGGACACCCGTCTCGTTCAGGGGCAGGCGATCGGCTACGAGGGTATCGGCGAGCTGCTGCCGGCCGGCCTCACCTTCGCCAATGCGGCGACCGTGCACGAGACGTCGACGGCGGAGCTTGCCGTCGCGCTCACGCTCGCGGTGCAGCGGCGTCTCGATGAGTTCGCGCGCGACGATCGGGCGGCGACATGGGCCCCGGTCTTCGCGGAGAGCCTCGCCGACCGGCGGGTGCTGCTGCTCGGCTACGGCGGCGTGGGCAAGGCCGTCGCCGCTCGACTCGCGCCCTTCGACGTCGAGATCGTGCCGGTGGCGTCACGCGCCCGCGAGGAGGACGGCATCCGGGTGCACGGGATCGACGAACTCGCCGCGCTCCTGCCGACCGTCGACATCGTGATCCTCAGCCTCCCCGGCGGGGACGCGACGCGGCACATCATCGGCGAGGCAGAGCTCGCCGCTCTTCCGGACGGGGCCCTCGTCGTCAACGTCGGTCGCGGGCCGCTCATCGACACGGATGCACTGGTCCGGCACACGAGGGCCGGCCGCATCCGCGCGGGTCTCGACGTCACCGACCCCGAACCGCTGCCCCGGGATCACCCGCTGTGGGGCACACGGGGCGTGCTCATCTCGCCACACGTCGGCGGCGCATCCAGCGCGATGCACCCGCGGATCGCGGCGCTCATCCACCGTCAGATCGCACACCTGCGGGCCGGTGAAGAGCCGGAGAACATCGTCATCCGCACGTGATCGGGTCACCCCGGCCCGTCGACGTCGCGGCCGTGCCACAGGTCGCCGCACTCCACACGGGCGGCACCGTGCTCGCGCAGGTACGCGCTCGCGCCGCGGTCGCCGTGCAGCCCCACCGCCAGTGCCCGCCAGTGACCGCGACCGATGAGCACGGGATGACCGGGAGCCCCGGCGTAGGTCGCCTGCCGCAGCGAGGTGTCGAGATCCGCGGCCGGTTCGATCACCCGACGGCACGCGGATGCCGGAAGCTTGGGCACGTCGACCGGGATCACGAGCGCGGCGGCGGCCGCCGTTCTGCCGGCGGCCGCCAAGGCCGCCCGCACCGACGCGGACAGCCCGTCGGCCCAGTCGCGGGCGACGACGACTGTCGCGGAGGCGGGAACGAGCAGCGCCGCCTCCGCGGCACGCGCACCGAGAGTCACCAAGACCGGGCTGCATCCGGCCTCGGCCAGTGTCTGCGCCGCGCCGACGACCCACGGAAGCCCGGCCCCGTCCCGGGCGAGGGCCTTGGGCCCGCCGAACCGCGTCCCGGCACCGGCGGCCAGGACGATGCCGCAGATGCTCACGGGCGGCTCGGCGGCGCCGGTGCGCACTCCGGCGTCCAAGCGCACTCCGGCGACCGCGGCGCGTCGGACTGCGTTCCCTCCGTCGGCCGCATCGGCGCGGCATCCGCGGTCGGCGGCGCGGCAT
>NZ_WOYQ01000008.1:12824-40027 GCF_011620665.1 Microbacterium sp. | reverse complement strand
GCCGTGCCGGTCTGCGATGATCTCGGCGAGGATCGACAGGGCGGTCTCCTCGGGCGTCCGGCCCCCGAGGTCCAGGCCGATCGGCGAGCGCAGCCGCTCCAGCCCGGTCGGCGGAACACCCGCCTGGATCAGGCGGCGACGACGGTCTTCATGCGTGCGCCGACTGCCCATCGCGCCGACGTAGCCGGCTGGCGAGGCGAGGGCTGTGCAGAGAGCGGGCACGTCGAACTTCGGGTCGTGGCTGAGCACGCAGACGGCGGTGTGCCCGTCCAGTCGCTGGGAGGCCAGATAGCGGTCGGGCCAGGCCACGACGACCTCCGCGCCGGGAAAGCGCTCGGCCGTCGCGAACACGGAGCGCGGGTCCACGACGCTGACCCGCATGCCGACGGCCACGGCGAGCCGGCTGAGAGCGACGGCGAACTCGACCGCCCCGACGATGATCAGTCGAGCCGGCGTCCCCACGTGCACCGTCACGGAGTCGGCGTCATCCGACGGGTCGGCGTCGAGCCATCCGCGTCCGAGGTCCGGGCCGCTCGTCACGAGCGTGAAGGCGGTGGCGACCGCCCGAGTTTCTCGCTCGGCCAGCAGCACGAGGTCGGCCGCGGGGGCGCTGCCGACCGGAACGGCGCGCACGAGCACGTCGATCACCCCTCCGCAGGTGAGCCCCACGGCGAAGGCGTCGGCATCGCTGTAGCCGAACCGCTCGACGCACGCGATCCCGGAATCGACGACCTCGAGGGAGCGCTCGTAGACGGCACTCTCGACGCAACCGCCCGAGACGCTCCCGAAGACCTCGCCGTCGGCCGAGACGACCATGCTCGCCCCGATCTCGCGGGGTGCGCTGCCGGTCACGCCGACGACGGTCGCGAGGGCGAACGATCGGCCGGCTCGCGCCCATTCGGCGGCGATGGGCAGGATGTCACGCATGGCCCCACGGTAGAGGGCCGACGTTGCCGGGCTGTTGCGGCTGTATGAAACACCGGCGAAACGGCCGTCTGTTTCACTCGTCACACGCGGGGATCTGCCCGCGGGCCGACCGGGAGGGCGCGATGGACATCACGACGGTGCGCTCGTACCGCGTCGCCCGCACGCGCGCCGACCTGAAGCTCTCGCCCGGAGAGACGCTGATCGCGGGCGGGACCTGGCTGATGAGCGAACCGCAGCCGGCAGTGACCGGTTTCGTCGACCTGACCGGCATGGGATGGCCCGATCTCGAGGAGACAGAGGAGGGCCTGCGCATCGCGGCGACGTGCCCGATCGCGACGCTGGTCGCGTGGGCGGCCGACGCGCCGCCGGAGTGGCCGGCGGCGTCGCTGGTCCCCGACGCGGCGAACGCGCTGCTGGCCTCGTTCAAGATCTGGAACACCGCGACCGTCGGCGGCAACATCTGCCGGGCGTTCGCGGCCGCCGCGATGGTCTCGCTCTGCGTCGCCCTCGACGCCGAGGCCGAGATCTGGCGCGCGGGCGAGGACGTGCGGATGCCGGTGAGCGAGCTCATCACCGGCAACGGCATGACGGCGCTCGCCGTCGACGACGTGCTGCGCGCCGTAACCCTGCCCGCCGCCGCGCTGCGCTCGCGCGCGCTCCTGCGCAAGATCGCTCTGGCCGAGCTCGGCCGCTCCGGCGCCGTCACCACCGGGCGGGTCGACGAGACCGGCGCCGCGGTGTTCACCGTCACCGCCGCCACTCTCACCCCAACCGTGCTGCGCTTTCCCCGGCTGCCATCCGCAGACGAGCTGGCGGATGCCGTGGGATCGGCCGACGGCTACTACACCGACCCGCTGGGCGCGGCCGACTGGCGCCGTGCCGTCAGCGGCGTGCTGGCCGAGCGCATCCGGACGCAGCTCTCATGAGGTTCGCCGTCGACGGCATCCGCGTCGAAGCCGTGCCGCGCCCGGGCCAGTGTCTGCGGACACTGCTGCGCGAAACCGGGCACACCGAGGTGAAGAAGGGGTGCGATGCCGGCGACTGCGGCGCCTGCTCCGTGCTGCTGGACGGCGTCCCCGTCCACTCCTGCCTGATCCCCGCCGTCCGCGTCGACGGCCGCGACATCACGACGGCCGCCGGCCTCGCGCCCGGGGATGAGCTGCATCCCGTCCAGGAGGCACTGGCGGCGGGCTTCGGGTTCCAGTGCGGCTTCTGCACGCCGGGGATGAGCGTGACGGCATCCACCCTGTGCGCAGCCGATCTGAGCGATCCGGACGCACTCGACCGACGAATGAAGGGCAATCTCTGCCGGTGCACCGGCTACCGCCCCATCCGTGAGGCCATCCTGGGTGCGGTCCGCGAGGCCGGACGGCCCGCGGCCCGCGGTGCAGAGAGGGATGCGGAAACCGTCGGGCAGTCGGTGCGGCCAGAGGCTGCGCGGCGCATCGTTCAGGGGCGCGAGCCGTTCACGTTCGATCTGCCCCCCGGTCACCCGGCCGCCGACGCACTCGTGCTGCGGGTGGTGGCCAGCCCGCACGCGCACGCGCGGATCGTCCGGATCGAGGCCGCCGCCGCCCGCGCCGTGCCGGGCGTCGTGGCCGTCTTCACGCACGAGGACGTACCGCAGCGCCGATACTCGTCGGGCCGACACGAACACCGCACCGACGATCCCGACGACACGCTGATGCTCGACACCGTCGTCCGACACATCGGCCAGCGCGTCGCGGCCGTCGTCGCGGAGACCGCTGAGGCCGCAGACGCCGCCTGCCGACTGGTTCGCGTGGACTACGAGGTGCTGCCGGCCGTGTTCGACCCTGAAGCGGCCCGCCGACCCGGCGCGCCGCTTCTGCACCCCGATCGCACACCGGCGGAACGCGTCGATCAGGCACACCGCAACGTCATCGCGGCCGTCCATGACCGCACGGGCGACGCGGATGCGGCCCTGGCCACGAGCGCGGTGACGGTGTCCGGCACCTGGCAGACCGCGCGGGTCGCCCATGCGCAGCTCGAGACGCACGGGTCGATCGGCTGGCTCGACGACGACGGGCGCCTCGTGATCCGCTCCTCGACACAGGTCCCCTTCCTCGCCCGCGATGAGATCGCCCACCTCTTCGACCTCGACCACGATCGGGTCCGCGTGCACACGGCGCGCGTGGGCGGCGGATTCGGCGGCAAGCAGGAGATCTTCACAGAGGACCTCGTCGCTCTCGCGGTGCTGCGCACCGGCCGCCCGGTCGCCTACGAGTTCTCGCGCACCGACGAGTTCGTCCGTGCCGCGCTCCGGCATCCGATGCGCGTCCGCGTCGACCTCGGCGCCGACGCGGACGGGCACCTCACGGCGCTGCGCGTCGATCTGCTCAGCGACACCGGGGCGTACGGAAACCACTCGCGCGGAGTCATGTTCCACTCACTGGCCGAGTCCACCACGCTCTACCGGGTGCCGGCGCGACGACTCGACGCGGAAGTGGTGTATACGAACAACGTGCCGTCGGGGGCCTTCCGCGGCTACGGACTCGGGCAGGTGATCCTCGGCGTCGAATCGGCGATGGACATGCTCGCTGAGCGGCTCGGGATGGATCCGTTCGACCTGCGCCGCATCAACGCCGTGCGCGAGGGCGATCCGCTGCATCCGGACGCCGACCCCTACGAAGAGGACCTCGTCTGGGGCAGCTACGGCCTGGACCAGTGCCTCGACCTCGCCCAGGATGCACTCCGGCGCGGCAATGGCGTCGCGGCGCCGGACGGGTGGCTGGTGGGCGAAGGCATGGCGGCGTCGATGATCGCGACGATGGCCCCCTTCGGGCACATCGCGCACACGTCGGCGACGCTCCGGTCCGACGGCACCTTCCTGCTGCGTGCCGGCACGGCCGAGTTCGGAAACGGCACCACGACGGTGCTCCGCCAGATCGCCGCAACCGACCTGGCGGCCTCGTCCGATCGACTCGAGCTGTGGCACGCCGACACGGATGCCGTAGCCCACGACACCGGCGCCTTCGCGTCGGCCGGGATCACCGTGGCCGGAAAGGCACTGCACGCCGCGTGCCTGGCTCTCGCGCGGACCATGCGCGAGCGCGCAGCCGAGCTCACCGGCACCGACTCGACGCTGGCGGAGCTGCTGCCCGAGGGTGTGCTCACCCCGACGCGAACCGTCGGCTTCGCCGAGCTGACGGCTCTCGGCGAACTGACCGCCGACGGCAGCGAGCTCGGGGACCAGCGGTCGCTCGCCTTCAACGTGCACGCCGCGCGCGTGGCGGTCGACCCCGAGACCGGAACGGTCCGCGTCCTGCAGTCCGTGCAATCGGCCGACGCCGGCTTCGTCATGAACCCCGCGCAGTGCCGCGGCCAGATCGAGGGCGGCGCAGCGCAGGGCATCGGCAGCGCGCTGTACGAGGAGATCATGGTGGGTTCCGACGGCCGCGTCGCCAACCCTGTGTTCCGCACCTACCGTGTGCCGCAGTTCGCCGACGTCCCGACGACCGAGGTGTACTTCGCCGACACGAGCGACGATCTGGGTCCGTTCGGAGCGAAGTCGATGAGCGAATCCCCCTACAACCCGGTCGCCCCCGCGATCGGCAATGCCGTCGCGCGCGCGCTCGGAGCCCGACCCTTCGTGCAGCCGTTCAGCCGCGACCGGATCTGGCGCCTCGCGTCACATCCCAGAAACAGGACCGCGCAAGCTCCCGAAACGTGAACGCTCTAGGGTCGCGGGTGCACCTTTGCACTTAAGGAGACCCGATGCACACCTCTCACAGCCTTCGCCGTCGCGGCGGAGCCGTCCTGACGCTGGCGGCAGTCGCCGCGCTCGCTCTGTCCGCCTGCTCATCCGGCGCGTCCACGCCGGCCTCGTCCGCCTCGGGTGAGGCCGCCGCCGACTTCGGCGAGGTCAGCATCCAGTACTCCTGGATCAAGAACGAGGAGTTCGCCGGCGAGTACTACGCCGAGGACAACGGCTACTACGAAGAAGCGGGATTCTCCGGGGTCACCGGCGTCGCCGGCCCCGACACGGGCGTGGCCAAGCTCCTGTCCGGCACCGTGCAGTTCGCGCTGAGCGACGCCGCCTCGGTCGGCGCCGCCGTCGCCGAGCAGGACGCCCCGCTGAAGATCATCGCCACGACCTTCCAGGCGAACCCGTTCACGATTCTCTCGCTCAAGGACGGCGGTGACATCGCGACCCCCGAAGACCTGATCGGCAAGAAGATCGGCGTCCAGGACTCCAACGCCTCCGTCTTCAAGGCGCTGCTCGCGGCCAACGGCATCTCCGAGGACGAGCTGACCATCGTCCCCGTCGACTTCGACCCGACCCCGCTGATGAACGGCGACGTCGACGGGTTCATGGCCTACCTGACCAACGAAGCGATCACGGTGGAGATGGCCGGCTACGAGATCACCAACCTGGCCTACGCAGAGAACGGTCTGCCCTACGTCGCCGAGTCGTACGCCGTGACCGACCAGTACCTCGCCGAGAACCCCGAGCTGATCAAGGCGTTCCTGATCGCCGAGATCAAGGGATGGACCGACACCTTCACCCAGCCGATCGGCGACACGGTCGCGAAGGTCGTCGAGCACTACAACGACTCCGCGGCCGCCGGCGACCTGACCTTCGGCGATCTCGACCCCGCGAAGGTCCAGGCCGGCCTGGAGGCGCAGGCCAAGCTCATCTCGACCGACGAGACCGAGGCCAACGGCCTGTTCACGATCTCCGACGACCTGAAGGCGCTGACGCTCGCATCGCTGGCCACATCGGGCTGGGACCTCACGGCCGACGACCTGTTCGACACGACGATCATCGACGAGATCTACGCCGAGAACCCCGAGCTGAAGAACTATCTTCCGTAACGAGATGACTCTCGCACACCCCGTGGATGCCGGTGCCCCCTCGGGCACCGGCATCCAGATCTCAGGAGTATCGAAATCGTTCGCCCTTCGCGGCGGCCGCTCGCTGCTCGCCCTGCAGGACACCGATCTGCACACCGAGAAGGGGTCGTTTCTGGCCCTGCTCGGCCCGTCCGGCTGCGGCAAGTCGACGATCCTCCGGATCCTCGCCGCGCTGGACCACCCCACGACCGGCACGGCCGTGGTGGACGGGGAGACACCCGACGAACTGCGTGCTGCGAGTGAGCTGGGCATCGCTTTCCAGGACCACGCGCTGCTGCCTTGGCGCAGCATCCGCAAGAACATCGAGCTGCCGTTCGAGGTGGCCGGCCGCTCCGTCGACAGGGCGTACGTGGATGAGCTCATCGACCTCGTCGGCCTGCGCGAGTTCGCCGGCGCAAAGCCCGCGCAGCTGTCCGGCGGCATGCGGCAGAGGGCATCGATCGCCCGGGCCCTCGTGCTCAAGCCGTCCGTCCTCCTGCTGGACGAGCCGTTCGGCGCGCTCGATGACATGACGCGGCAGAACCTGAACCTCGAGCTCCTGCGCATCTGGACCGAGAAGCCCGCCACGACTCTGCTGGTCACGCACGGCATCAGCGAGGCGATCTTCCTCGCCGACCGCGTCGCGGTGATGTCGCCGCGGCCGGGCCGCGTCAAGGAGATCATCGAGGTCGACCTGCCGCGCCCGCGCACGCCTGAGATGATGCGGACCCCCGAGTTCCACGCGCTCGTCGATCGTGCCTCCGAGCTGCTGTTCGGCGCGGACGGGCATGCCGAAGCGGAGGCCTGAAGTGGCGCGGGCCCGCATCCCCACCTGGCTGGCCACCATCATCGGCGCGGTCGCGCTGATCCTCGCCTGGTGGCTGTTCTCGCTCGTGGCTTTCCAGCAGCGCGAGGGGACGACCTTCACTCCCGTCCCGTCGCCCGGCGCCGTGTTCGACTGGCTGTTCGTGCAGGGGAACATCGCCGGCGCGTGGAACGTGTTCCAGCCCACTGTCACAGCCGCCGGCCTCGGCTACCTCTGGGGCAACGGCATCGCGCTCGTCCTCGCGACCTTCGTCCTCGTCTTTCCCCGCACCGAGACGGTCATCACCCAGATCGCCGTGGTCACCTACTGCCTGCCGATCGTCGCGGTCGGCGGCATCTCCATCGTCGTCCTGGGCGGAGCGAAGAACCCCGGTGACCCCTCCGCGACGGCGATCTTCCTGTCCGCTCTCGTGTGCGTGTTCACAACGGTGGTCGGCGCGATCCTCGGCTTCAAGTCGGCCGACAAGGCTTCCCTCGACGTCGTACGCGTGTTCGGCGGCAACGCCTGGACGCAGCTGCGCAAGGTCCGGGTGATCGCCGCCCTCCCGGCGATCCTCAACGCGCTCCAGATCGCCGTCCCGACCGCGTTCCTCGGTGCCGTGCTGGGCGAGTATCTCGGCTCGATCACCGCAGGTGTCGGACCGACCCTCATCCGGCTGCAGGGACAGCTCGACTCGGCCGGAGTCTGGTCGGTGTTCCTGCTGTGCGCGGTGTTCGCCCTCGTCGCGTATGGCCTGTTCGGCCTGGTGATCAAGCTCGTCACCCCCTGGGTGGCAGGGAAGTCGGCATGATGATCCGTCGCGTGGCCGTCGACGCCGGCGCATCGAGCGAGCCGACCGCGCAGCTCGCGATCGCGGCCGATGCCGCCGCGCAGGCCCGGCTGCAGATCGATCGGCGGCGGGCGCTGCGCCGCACTGTCGGCCGATCACTCGGCAACGCGACGATCACTCTCGTGGTGCTCCTGCTGCTGTGGCAGGCGGTCGTCAGCCTCACGGGCATCTCCCCGTACATCGCCAAGGGGCCCCTCGACGTCTGGGAGTTCCTCGTGACGTCGGAGGATGCCGCCGATCACCGCGCTCAGATGTTCCCGCTGGTCGGCCAGACCCTCGCGGACTCGTCGCTCGGCTTCGTCGTCGGCATGCTCATCGCGATCATCCTGGCCGTCGCATTCAGCCTCTCCAAGGCGATCGAGGCGGGCGTCATGCCGCTCGTGCTGCTGCTGCGCACGATCCCCCTCGTGTCGATAGCCCCCGTGATCATCCTGATGACGGGCAGGGGAACGACGGCATCCGTGGCCGTGATCGGCACGATCGTCGTGCTGTTCCCCGCTCTGGCCAACGTCCTGTTCGGGCTGAGCCGAGCCGGCCAGCAGAGCCTGGACGTCGTGCACGTCTTCGGCGGTGGCCGGTTCACGGCGCTGCGCAAGGTCAACATGCCCGGCGCGCTGCCGTCGGTGTTCGCCGCGGCGCGCGTCTCGGTGCCCGGCGCGGTGACCGGGGCGCTGCTGGCCGAGTGGCTGTCGACCGGAACGGGCATCGGCGGATCGATCCTGAAGTTCAACGCGCAGGCGCAGTTCACTCAGCTGTGGACATCGATCGCCCTCATCACGATCATCACGCTGCTGCTGTACAACATCGTCCAGATCGTCGAGAACATCGTCCTCAACCGCATGGGTATGACGGTCGGCGCAGGCTGACGCGGGCGCGATGTGCCGGCGAGCCGGCGCCCGTCGCTCAGTGCGGGCGCCCGCGGAGCGGCACCAGCGCGGCAGGAAGCTCGTGCAGCCTCGCCGAGGCCTCGGGGGCGAGCGGATTGGTCGAGACGCCGTCGGCGCTGACGAGCTCTCCGCCGACGTACACCGCCTTCAGGTTGCGAGGACTCATCGCGAGCACGTACGAGCGCACCGGATGCCACAGCGGGCCGACGTCGGGCATCCGCGGATCGACCACGACGAAGTCGGCGAACTTGCCGACCTCCAGCGAGCCGACCCGATCGTCCACGCCCATGATCTCGGCGCCGCCGAGGGTGTGCAGCCGCAGCATGGTCTCGGGCATCATCGACAGCGGATCCTTCGTCCGCGCGCGCTGCATGTAGATGCCCATGCGCATGTTCTGCCACGGATCGCTCACGTCGGTGCAGGCCTGGTCGTCGAGGCCGACACCCACCCGCATGCCCATCTCGAGCATCTCGGGAACCAGCGCCACACCCGAGGCGAGCCGACCGTTCGACGCCGGCTGCCATGACATGGCAGCGCCGCCCGCGGCAGCTTCGGCGATGATCTCGGGCGTCGTCTGGATGAAATGGCCGAACACGAGCCCGAGCCCGAGAGCCCCGGCATCCCGGTACAGCGCGAACTTGGACTGCTGATGCACGATCGCTTCGGGCGACTCAAGGAAGTGCGCCTGGTTCGTGACGCCGTGGCGGCGCATCGCCTCGACCTCGAACGCGGCCGCCTCCGGATGCGGAGACCACTGCACCTGTCCCATGATCGAAGTCCCGAGCGCATAGTCGGGGTCCATGGACCGGGTGTGGGCGATCTCCGCCGCGAAGCGGTCGAAGACCTCGTCCTCCGTGCCGACCGTGACATCCATGCCGGAAGCGTCGACGAAGCGGATGCCGGAGTCTCGCGCGCCGTCCGCCTGACGGAAGTGGTAGTCCAGCCCCCGCAGGTCGGCCGTGCCGGCGCGTCTTCCGTCGACCATCGACTCCCACGCCTGGAGCGGGTCGGTGAAGTTGTAAGCCGTCGTGACCCCGTTCGACAGGAAGTCCAGCGATCCGTGCAGCGTCGACCAATAGAGCTGCTCGGCGGTCATGTGCGCCGTCGAGCCGAGCATCGAATCGCACCAGCCGTACAGTGTGTCGGCGACGCCGAGGCCGCGGAGCCCGCTCGTGAACAGATGCGAGTGGCTCGAGACGAAGCCCGGCGCGACGAACCGGCCCGCGACGTCGAGCGTCTCGTCGGCGGTGACGCTCGGCGTGCCGGCGCCGAGCGCGGCGATGCGTCCGTGCTCGACCAGCATCCAGCCGTCCTCGACGTACCCGGGGTCGTCGGTACCGGCCGGGACGGTGATGAGACGGGCATGGACGACGAGGAGCGACATGCCCGCCACCGTAGTCAAGGGATGTTTCCGACCTGTCACGACACGGAAACACGAAGGATCTAGCGTCGGCACATGTCTCGGTTCACTGTCACGGTCTTCTGCGGTTCCTCGCCCGGCTTCGACCCGATCTACCTCGACGCGGCCCGCGCAGTCGGCACGGCGATCGGCCGAGGCGGCATGGACCTCGTCTACGGCGGCGGGCACGTGGGTCTCATGGGGGCCGTCGCCGATGCGGCCGTGCGGGCCGGCGCGCACGTGACCGGCGTGATCCCGCGCGCTCTGCAGGCGCGTGAGAACGTCAACCACAGCATCGCCGAGCTGATCCTGGTCGACACGATGCATGAGCGCAAGCTGCTCATGGCCGAGCGCGCGAGCGCGTTCCTCGCCCTGCCCGGCGGTCCCGGCACCCTCGAGGAACTCACCGAGCAGTGGACATGGGCTCAGCTGGGCATCCACGAGAAGCCCGTCGGGCTGCTGAACGTCGCCGGCTACTTCACTCCGCTGCTGGCCTTCGTCGCCACGATGCGCGACCGCGGCTTCACTCATCCGCGCTACACCGACATGCTCGTCGTGGCCTCCGAACCCGACGAAGCGCTGGCGCGCCTGCGCGACTACGTGCCACCCGCTCGCAGCACCGTCTCACCGGGCGCCGAGATGACCGGAGCGCTGTCGCTGCCCGTCCGGCCCTGACCGCGCGCGGCACGGCACGGCTGGAGCGCGTGCTCAGCGCGGTTCGGCCGCCAGGTGCAGAACGGACTCGGTCAGCGCCCGGATGCCGTGGGCCACGTCGACCGCGCCGACCGACTCGTCGGGGTGGTGGCTGATGCCGTCCGGATTGCGCAGGAAGAGCATCCCCACATCGGTGATCGCGCCGAGCGCCATGCCGTCGTGCCCGGCCCGGCTGAAGATCACGGGGGGAGCCTCGGCGCGCGCGGGGAGCGCCGCCGTGATGCCGGCGCGCACGACGTCTTGCAGGAGTGGCGCGCAGAACACCGCGGAAGCGCGGTGGATCTCCCGGGCGCGCCAGCGCAGCCCACGGCCGCCCATGATCTCGTCGAGAGCGCGGCCGAGGGCGGCCCACACCCGGTCGCGCTCGCCGTCGAACTCGCCACGCAGATCGAGCGAGAACTGCACTTCGCCGGGGATGACGTTGACCGCGCCGGGGAACGCCTCGAACCGCCCGACCGTGCCGATGACGTGATGCTCGGCGGCGCAGATCCGCTCGACGGCGAGCGCCGCTTCGCTCGCACCCAGCAGCGCGTCGTGGCGCATGTCGTACGGGGTGCCGCCGGCGTGGCGCGCCTCGCCCTCGACGACGAACTGGAACCGGCGCGCGGCCGCGATCGAGGACACCACCGCGAGCGGCTCGCCGGCGCGATCCAGCTCGGGGCCCTGCTCGATGTGCGCCTCGAGGTAGCCGACGAGCTCGTCCGGCCGCCGGGCGGCCTCGCCGACGCGGGCCGGGTCGAGCCCGAACTCGAGGAACGCCTGTCGCAGGGTCACCCCGTCAGCATCGGACAGCGTCCACCAGGCCTCGTCCCAGCCGCCGGCGACCGCCGACGACCCGAGCAGCGCCTTGCCGAAGCGGGTGCCCTCCTCGTCCGAGAATGCCACGACCTCGATGGCGAACGGCAGATCCAGCGCCCAGCCGCCTTCGACGGGCACGCGCAGCAGCCGAACGACCTCCAGGGCGATGAGCACGCCCGCGATGCCGTCGTACCGACCGGCGTCGAGCACCGTGTCGAGATGCGAGCCGAGCAGCAGCGCCGGCGCGGCGGGGTCGCCGATGCGGCCCACCTGATTGCCGGCGGCATCCTGCCACGTGTGCATGCCGAGCTCGCGCATCCACTCGGCCGCCAGCCGGTTCACGCGCGCATGCTCGGGCGAGAGGTAGACCCGCTCGATCCGCCCGGGTGCCGCGGTCACGCGGGCGAGCTCGTCGCAGCGCGCCATGACACGACGGGCGGCCGCCGCGACGGCGTCGGGGGGCGCGTGCAGGAGGCGGGATGCCGGCATCATGCCGTCCCCGAAAAGACGTCGTCGGCCGCCTCGACGCCGCCTCCCGCCGGAACGGACGCGCCGAAGCGGCGAAGCACCGCCTCCAGCGCGGCCAGGGTCGTCAGGACCGCATCCTTCCGGGCGTTGTAGCCCATCGTCCCGATGCGCCAGACCCGGCCGTGCAACGGGCCGAAGGAGGTTCCGATCTCGATGCCGAAGTCCTCCAGCAGGGCCGCGCGGGCGGCATCCCCCGGCACACCGGCGGGGATCTCGACCGCGACGACGTTGTTCATCTTGTGCGCGATGTCGCCGAAGACGCCCAGGCCCAGGCCCTGGACCCCCGCGAGCATGGCGCGACCGGCTGACTCGTGCCGGGCGATCACCTGGTCGCGGCCCTCGCCGAGCAGCACGCGCGCGCACTCGCGTGCCGCGTAGAGCATCGACGTCGCCTCGGTGTGGTGGTTCAGCCGTCGCGGGCCCCAGTAGTCGAGGATCATCCCGAGGTCGAAGTAGTTGGAGCGCACGAAGTCGGTCGACGAGGGATCGCCGTCCTCACGGATGCCGGCTTCGATCCTCTTGCGCGCCGTGACGACCTCCACGGCGCGCGGGCTGAGAGTCAGCGGAGCGGAGCCGCTCGGCCCGCCCAGGCACTTCTGCAGTCCAGCGGTCGCGGCATCGAGTCCCCACGCGTCGGCGTCGAACGCGTTGCCGCCGAGGGTGGCGGTCGCGTCGGAGTAGAACAGCACCCCGTGGCGCGCGCAGATCGCCCCGATGTCCTCCAGCGGCTGGTTCATCGTCGTGGACGTGTCGCCCTGCACGAGCGCCAGCAGCGCGGGCCTGACGCGCACGACCGCCTCTTCGATGACGGATGCCGGAAACACCTGCCCCCAGTCCGTCTCGATCGTGTGGACCTCGGCCATGGCCCGTTCGGCGATCTCGGCCAGGAGATGGCCGAACCGGCCGAAGACGGGAACGAGCACACGATCGCCGGGACGCACGAGCGAGACGATCGCGGCCTCGATTCCGGCGCGACTCGTGCCGTCGATGAGCACGGTGGCCTCGTTGGCGGTGTTCCAGACGCCCCGGTACAGCTCCTGCGTCTCGGCCATCGCAGACGTCATGAACGGGTCGTACTGGCCGACCAGGGGCGCGCCCATGGCACGCAGCACGCTCGGGTAGGCCGAGATCGGACCCGGGCCCATCAGCAGGCGCGCCGGAGGGTCGATAGGCCCGGGGATCATCAGGACTCCGTTCTGCAGGCCCGGGCGTGCAGGGCGATCCCCTGTCGCACCAGGGCGATATCGGTGCCGGCCCGCGACACGAGGCACACGCCGACGGGCGCAGGACCGAGGGACGAGGGGAGGGTCAGGAGCGGGAGGGACACGGCGGGAAGGCCCCCGACCGCGGCGGGAGCGGTCATTCGCAGCGTGGCCCGGCGAACGGCATCCACGCGCTGTCCTCGGGCTGTGCGCAGCGGAGCCGGTCCGGGAACGGTCGGCAGCAGCAGCACCGCGTCGCGGACCAGGTCCTGCATCCGCGCGCGCAGCGGCGTGAGCGCCGCGCGCGCGGCCGCTTCGTCGTCGGCGGTGATCGCCGCGGCGACGCGAAAGCGCTCGGCCACCGCCGGCCCGACCGAACCGGGGTGCGCCCGCAGCCAGTCGCCGTTGTTGCGCCACGCCTCCGCGCCCTGCACCGTGCGGAATGGGACGAGATAGTCGTCGAGGTCTCCGATCGAGACCCGCTCGACGGGCAGGCCGGATGAAGCGACCAGCGCCTCGAATGCCGCTCGGGTCTCTGGTTCTGCGGCCTGCATCGCCTCGTCCGGCACGAGGAACCGCCAGGGAAGGTCGTCGGCGGACTCGCCGTACACCGACTCGGTCGACTCGGATCCGTCGTAGCTGAGACACCAGTCGGCGACGCGCTGCAGCGTGTCGCCGTCGCGGGTGAGCCACCCGACCGTGTCGAAGCTCTGCGCGAGAGGAAGCACCCCCTGGCGGGGCACGAGGCCGTGGGTCGTGCGCAGTCCCCAGAGACCCTGATACGACGCGGGCACGCGCACGGAGCCGGCCGTATCGGTGGCCAGGGCGATGTCGGCCTGGCCCGTCGCGACGGCCGAGGCCGGTCCGCTCGACGACCCGCCGGGCAGTGCCCCCGGAACGGCGCCGTTGGGGGGCGTGCCGTAGTGGACGTTGTCGCCGGCGACCGAATAGGCGAACTCGTCGGTGCGGGCGATGCCGCGCAGAGACGCCCCGCCCCGCAGCAGGTCGGCCACAGCGGGGGCCGTCGTCGTCTCGGCGCGCGCCGAGTCGAGGAACGCGGGGTTACCCGCACCGATGCGGTAGCCCTTGACCGCGAACACGTCTTTCACGGCGACCGCGAGTCCGGCGAGCGGACCCTCCCACGCGCCCTGCCAGAGCGGATCGCCCACGGTGCGCCATACCGATCTGTCCAGGGCCTGCGCGCGGGGGGACACGTGTGCGGCCGTGATGAGCCAGCATCCGTCGATCAGCTGCCACACCTGCGTCTGCAGTCCGGTGCCGCCGCCGTGATAGCGCGAGACCGACGCCAGCAGGGCGACGCCCTCGGCGAGCGGCCGGTACTCGATCTGCTCGATCCGGCGGGGCGCGACCCCGCCGCGCACGCCACGGAAGGCGCTGATGGCGTCGTGCCCGACCAGCAGCCCGGTGCCGTCGCCCCGCAGGGTCTGCCCCCCGGGCGCGAAGGCCGCGTCGAGCGCATCGAGATCGTTGGCCATGAGTGCCGTCTCGTACGCGTCGAATGCCGCGCGCAGATCATCGGGAATCCCGCTCACGTGGGCTCCTCTGCCACGGCGACCGCGGCGAAATCCGACTCGCGGATGCGGGCGTGCACCCCGCAGACGATGTCGACGACCTGCGAGATGTCGAAGTCGGTCGCCGCCGACAGGTAGGCGTAGGCGAGGTGCTCATCCATGCCGTAGCGGGCCATGAGCAGGTCGAGGGCAGCACGGACCGCCAGGCGCATGGCCTCCCCGAGGTCGGGGTCCAGACCGGTCGGAACGAGATACTCGCTCGTGCGGACCAGCGGACCGGTGACCTCGCCGAAGGCGGCGAGAGCCGCGTCGCGCGGCACGACGTCGAAGCGCAGCGTCGCCCGCAGCGAGGCCTCCAGCGCGGTCAGCGCGACTTCGCCGTCGCCCTGTGCGAAGTGCGGATCGCCGACGTACGCGAGCGCCCCGGCCACCTGCACCGGAAGGTACAGGATGGACCCCTCGACGAGCAGGTTGATGTCGATGTTGCCGCCGTGGGCACCCGGCGGCACGGAGTGCGGGCGTTCTGACCCTGCGACGGCGACACCCATGGTCCCCAGGAACGGCGCGAGCGGGAACGTCACGACGCGCTCGCCGCCGTCGACGAGCGGCAGGCTCGCCGATCCGCCGGTCACGGGCGTGAAGACGGACACGTTCTCGGGGCCGCGCGGCAGCACGGCCGGCAGCGCACCCTTGCCGTGCCGGTTGGAGATGACACCGTACGGCACCCGCGTCTGCAGCGACACGACGGTGATCTTCAGCAGGTCACCGACAGCGGCACCCTCCACGAACACCGGTCCCGTGATCACGTGCGGGCCGTCGAGGACGAGGTCGCGGGGCACGGATGCCGCGATCTCGATCGCGTCAGCCAGCACGGCATCGGGCTCCACACCGTACCCCGTGAAGTAGCCGAGCGGATCCTGCCCCTGGTCCGGGAGGATGCCCTCGTGGCTGACGGTGTCGAAGGTCACCGTCGCACCCCCGGCCACTGTGAGCACCGGGACGTCGGTTTCGCACGGCAGACGGCCCCACAGCACGGTCGCGGGAGACGCGGGGACGTAGTGCTCTCCGGGGATCGGCCCCATTCCGGGTTGCAGGATCTCGCTCACGGCATTCCTCTCGACAGCAATCGGCCGGCGGGAGGCCGACGAAACCATGGTGCCTCACCGGCACCGCCCTCGCTCGCATCGAACACGCTCACGCCGCGCAGCCACGTGCGGCGCACGCGACCGTGCAGCAGCTTGCCGTCATAGGCGGAGATCGGGTTGCGGTGCTGCAGCGCGCGCGCGTCGATGCGCAGCGGATCGTCGAGACCGAACGCGGTGAGGTGAGCGGGCGCTCCGACTGCGATCTCGCCGGCACCGCTGAGACCGGCCACGCGCGCGGGGCCGGTCGTGAACAGCGGCACGAGCGTCTCCAGCGGGATGCCGCGCCGGCGCGCCTCGGTCCACACCGCCGACAGGCCCACCTGCAGTCCGGCGATGCCGCCCCACGCAAGACCGAAGTCACCACCGCCGGAGCGCTTGAGATCGACGGTGG
Organism: Microbacterium sp.; assembly: GCF_011620665.1. GTDB lineage: Bacteria > Actinomycetota > Actinomycetes > Actinomycetales > Microbacteriaceae > Microbacterium. The sequence goes on along the minus strand of NZ_WOYQ01000008.1, from coordinate 23,995 downwards.
ACGGCGAGTGGTCGCTGACGATCGCGTCGATCGTTCCGTCGACGATCCCCTGCCAGAGCAGGTCCTGGTTGGCCGCCTCGCGAATCGGGGGGCAGCACTTGAACTCACTCGCGCCGTCGGGGATCTCCTCCGCGGAGATCGTGAGGTAGTGCGGACAGGTCTCGACCGTGAGATCCACCCCCGCCGCCTTCGCCGCGGCGATCGCCGGAAGGGCTCGCGCATCGCTGAGGTGGAGGATGTGGGCGCGCGCGCCGTGCCGCCGCGCCGCGGCGATGACCGCCTCGATCGCGGCCTCTTCGCTGGCCGCGGGGCGGGATGTGAGGAAGGCGGCGTACCCGCGGCCGAGGGCACCGGCATCCGTCAGCAGGTCCGGGTCTTCGGCGTGGACGATCAGGCGCGAGTCGAGCGCCGCGACCTCGGCCATCGCCCGGTCGAGCTGATCCCGGTCGAGGTGGCCGAACTCGTCGACTCCGCTGGGGGCGAGGAAGCTCTTGAACCCGTAGACCCCGGCCTCGTGCACGGGGCCGAGAGCGCCCAGGTTCTCGGGCACGGCTCCGCCCCAGAATCCGACGTCGACGTAGGCGGATGCCGCGGCGGCGGCGCGCTTGATCTCGAGGGCCGCGACGGTCGTCGTGGGGGGGATCGAGTTCAGCGGCATGTCGATCAGAGTCGTGACACCGCCGGCCGCGGCGGCAAGAGTCGCCGAGCGGAATCCCTCCCACTCGGTGCGGCCCGGTTCGTTGACGTGCACATGGGAGTCGACCAACCCCGGCAGGAGCACGGCGTCCGCGGGCACGCCGACGGGTATCGCGCGGGCGACGCGCGTCTGCACCGGCACGAGATCGCGGATCGTCCCGTCCTCCACGACGACCGCGGCGGGCTGGAACGACCCGTCGACGTAGGCCCGGGAGGCGCGGACGATGAGGCGCTCGCGTGTCATCGCGCCACGGGTTCCGACGTGTTCATCGCACCACTCCCGGTCTGTGCTGGCCGCCACGGGTATCGTCGACCTCACGGCCGAACGATGGGCGGCAAGCCCAACTATAGGTTTCCTGCCGCGACCGCACGGATGGACGTATGACGATCGAAGAGTTCAACGCACTGCCCGACGACGCGGCCGCCGCGGCCGCAGCCGTGTGGGCCGACGTGCCGAAATGGGTCTCCGCCCTCGTCGCCGCCCGCCCGTACCCGTCGGCCGCCGCGCTGCGCGACGCCGCCTGGTCGGCCGCGCCGTGGTCCGCCGACGAAGTCGACATCGCGCTGGCCCACCATCCGCGCATCGGCGAACGGCCGGCTCCCGGCCAGCAGGGGGCCTCCGACTCGGCGCGAGAACAGGCGTCGATGTCCAGTGCGCCGGATGACGTCGCGGCGGCGATCGCCGCCGGCAACCTCGCCTATGAGGCCCGGTTCGGCCGCGTGTTCCTCATCCGTGCGGCGGGACGCTCGCCCGCGGAGATCCTCCTCCGGCTGCGCGAGCGGCTCGGCAACGACGACGCGACCGAGTCCGCAGTCGTCGCCCAGCAGCTCCGCGAGATCGCCGTGCTGCGCCTCGAGCAGACGGTGACCGCGTGAGCACCCACCTGACGACCCATGTCCTCGACGCGACTGCGGGCGCGCCCGCAGTCGGCGTAGCCGTCGCCCTGGCCGGCCCCGACGGTGAAGCGATCGCGACCGGGCTCACCGATGCCGACGGGCGCTTGGCACTCGGGCCGGAGCGTCTCGCACGCGGCGACTACACGCTCGCGTTCCAGACCGGCCCGTACTTCGCCGCGCGCGGGGTCGACACGTTCTACCCGCGGGTCACGATCGCCTTCACCGTCGCAGACCTGCCCCACTACCACGTGCCGCTGCTGCTGAGCCCGTTCGGCTACTCCACCTATCGCGGCTCCTGAGTCTTCAACACCTCGGCATCCGTTCGAAACGCCCCGGTGACACACCACCCCTAGCGTGCCGGTATGAAGGTCATCATCGTCGGAGCAGGCATCGGCGGGACGAGCGCGGGAATCGCCCTAGCACGTCTGGGCCACGAGGTCGTGATCTACGACCAGATGCGCGAGAACAAGCCGGTCGGGGCGGCGCTGTCGCTGTGGTCGAACGGTGTCAAGGTCCTCAACTGGCTCGGCCTCGCCGACGAGGTCGCCGCGCTCGGCGGTGACATGGCCGACATGGTCTACCGGGACGGAGCCAGCGGCGAGATCCTCTGCGACTTCTCGCTGGCGCCGGTGACGGCCCAGTCCGGGCAGAAGCCCTATCCGGTGGCCCGCGCCGACCTGCAGGCCGCGCTGATGGACCGGTTCGGCCGTGAGCGCATCCACCTGAACACGAAGATGGTCGCGATCGCCGATGACGGCGCCCGCGTGACCGTCACATTCGCCGACGGCAGCGACGACACGGCAGACCTGCTGATCGGCGCGGACGGCGCCCGCTCGCTCACCCGCGCCTACGTGCAGCCGGAGGGGGCGCCCGAGGTCGTGCGCGAGTATTGCGGATACACGAACTTCAACGGCCTGATCCCCGTCGATCCGGCGATCGGCCGGCCGACGGCCTGGACGACGTACGTCGCCGACGGCAAACGAGCGGCGGTCATGCCGGTCGCCGGCGATCGTTTCTACTTCTGGTTCGATGTACCCCAGCCCGCCGGCCTGCCCTACGACCGCGCCGAGGGCAAGGCCCCCCTGCTGGCGGCGTTCGCGGGATGGGCACCCGGTGTGCAGGCGCTGCTGGAGGCGATCGACCCCGTGACCTCGCTGAACCGCGTCGACATCTGGGACATCACCCCGTTCGAGACCTGGACGAAGGGCCGTGTGGCGATCCTCGGCGATGCGGCCCACAACACGGCACCGGACATCGGGCAGGGCGCGTGCTCGGCGCTCGAAGATGCCTTCGCTTTGGGGATCGCCTTCGCGACGAACACCCTGAGCGTCGAAGACACCCTGAAGAGATACGAGCGGGTCCGTGTCGAGCGGGCCGGCGACCTCGTGCTGCGGGCGCGCAGGCGTGGCCACGAGACGCACGCGTTCGACGCGGACGCCACGGCCGCCTGGTACGCGAGCCTGCGGGGCACCGACGGTGCGGGGATCATCCGTGGCATCGTGGGCAACATCGCCGGCACCCCGGTCGATCTCGGCGGGAGACTGCCCGGCGATTGACCGGGGTCGCCAGGCTGAGGCGGCGGTGCGCCCTGCACGCCTACGCCTACGCCTACTACTCCTTCCTCTCCTCCTCCTCCGTCTCCGGGTCATCGAGCACATGAGTCGGGATCAGCCCGGTCCCGGTTGCGTCGGCGTGCGTGAGCGCGGCGGCGGCGGGGCCGCGGACCGCGTCGTAGGCGCCGATCGACGCCTCGCCCGCCTGGGCGGTGCGCACCTGATCGCTGTTGAGGAGGAGGTTCAGCAGGATCGCCACGATCGCACCGGCCGAGATGCCCGAGTCGAAGATCAGCTGGAACCAGTCGGGGAACTCGTCGTAGATCGCGGGGGTCACCGTCGGCAGCAGCGCGACGCCGACCGACAGGGCGACGACGAGGACGTTCTTGTTGTTGAACTTCACCTTCGTCAGGGTGCGGATGCCGCTGGCGGCCACCATGCCGAACAGCGCGATGCCGGCACCGCCGAGCACGGCACGAGGAACGCCCTCGACCGCGGCGGCGACCTTCGGGATGAGTCCGAGCACGACGAGGATGCCGCCCGCCATGGTCGCGACGTAGCGAGAGCGCACTCCGGTGAGGGAGACCAGACCGACGTTCTGCGCGAACGCCGTGTACGGGAACGTGTTGAACATGCCGCCGAGAAGAGTGCCGAGGCCATCCGCGCGGAGCCCATCGGCCAGCTGACGACGGGCGACCGGCTTGTCGACGATCTCGCCGACGGCGATCATGTCGCCGGTCGTCTCGGTCATGATCACGATCCCGACCACGAGCATCGACAGGATCGAGAAGATCTCGAAGGTCGGGAGCCCGAAGTGGAACGGAGTGACGACCGCGAACCAGGCGGCATCCCCGACCCCTGACCAGTCCACCATGCCCGGCACGAGCAGAGCCACCAGCGTTCCGACCACCAGCCCCAGCAGGACGGAGACGCGGGCGAGTGCGGCCGGTGCGAACCGTTCGAGCAGCACGATGAACAGGAGCGTGCCGAACGCGAAGGCGACATTGACGGGTGGCGCGCCCGGCGCCTCCGTGGTCGACCCCGTCATGATCCAGCCCGCGGCCACGCGCATGAGCGACAGCCCGATGATGAGGATCACGGTGCCGGTGACGATGGGCGGAAAGAAGCGCAGCAACTGGGCGAAGAACGGCGCGATGAGGATCATGAACAGGCCGACGGCGATCACGGAGCCGAAGATCGTCGTGATGCCGTGCTGCTGGCCGATCGCGATCATCGGCCCGACGGCGGCGAAGGTGACGCCCTGCATGAGCGGCAGTCGCACGCCGAACCGCCAGAAGCCGACCGATTGGACGATCGTGGCGATGCCGGCGATGAACAGGTCGGCGCTGATGAGGAAGGCGAGATCGGCCGAGCTGTAGCCGAGCGCGCCGCCGACGATCAGCGGCACCGCGACCGCGCCGGCGTACAGCGCCAGCACGTGCTGCAGACCGAGCGGGAACAGGCGGGCCAGAGGGGGTATCGAATCGACCGTGTTGTCGTCCTCCTGGGGTGCCTCGGCTGCCGCCTGCACGTCGATCTCGGTCATCTCGAGCCTCCTCATCGGGGCGAGACCGTCACGACAGCCCCGCGCCATCGCCGTTGCGGTGACCCTAGGACGAGCCCACCGACGCGGGAAGAGTCCGCCGACGACTGTCGCGCAGGCTTTACCGCGCTGTCACACGCCGGAAAAACACGACCGGCGAGGCGTCATAGCGCGCCGACCCACTCGGTCGTGCCGTCAGTGAAGCGCTGCTCCTTCCAGATGGGCAGCAGCGCCTTGAGCTCGTCGACCAGTTCCGCGCACGCCGCGAACGCCGCGGCTCGATGGGCCGACGAGACGGCGCAGACGATCGCGGCCTCGCCGACGCGGAGCCGGCCGGTCCGGTGCACGGCGGCGAGCCGCACCCCCTCGTGCGCGTCTGCGACACGCGCGCAGACCGCGGCGATGACCTCCGTCGCGCCCGGATGAGCGGTGTATTCCAGTGCCGTGACGCCACGGCCGTCGTCGTGATCGCGCACGACCCCTTCGAAGGTGACCAGAGCGCCGGCCGACGCGCCGGCCACGAGGGCGGCGACGGCGCGCGCGTCGATGGATGCTGCCGTGATCTCCGCCCGCAGCACGCGCTCGTGCTCCGTCGTGGTCATGCGTGATCACCGCCGTCGAGCTGGTCGAGAAGATGATCGAGCAGCGGGTCGAGCACCCCGATGCCGTCGCGGACGCCTCCGGGTGACCCGGGCAGGTTCACGATGATCACACCGTCGGCGGTGACCCCGGCCAGGCCGCGGCTCAGCAGTGCGTGCGCCGTCGTGGCGGCACCGCGCCGTCGCAGCTCCTCGGCGATGCCGGGCAGAGGACGCGCCAGCAGAGGCGCCGTCTGCTCGGGCGTCGCATCGGTGGGAGAGACGCCCGTGCCGCCGGTGGTGACCACCAGGCGCGCGCCGCTCTCGATGGCGCGCCGCAGCGCCCGCCCGACCGGGGGTCCGTCGGGGATGACGCGCGTGTCGACGTCCCAGCCGCGCCCGGCGAGCCACCCCGACAGGACCGGACCCGTGCGGTCCTGTCGCAGACCCTGGGCGACGCGGGTCGAGCAGACGAGGACGACGGCGGCGGTCACGTCCGCCGCCAGGCTCCGGAGCGTCCGCCGTCTTTCGCGACGACCGCGATGCCGCCGATGACGGCGTCCCGGTCGACCGCCTTGATCATGTCGTAGAGGGTCAGGGCCGCGACGCTGACGGCCGTCAGCGCCTCCATCTCCACTCCGGTCGGACCGGTCGTGGTCACCGTCGCCTCGATCAGGACGTCCGTCGTGCGGGGCGTGATCTCGACCGTGATGGCGCTGATCGGCAGCGGATGGCACAGCGGAACCAGGTTCGCGGTCTGCTTCGCCCCCATGATCCCCGCGACGCGTGCGACCGCGATCGCCTCACCCTTGGGCAGGTGCCCGTCGGCGATCCGGGCGACGACGTCCGGCCGCGTGGTCAGCACACCCTGCGCCGTCGCCACCCGCCGGGTCGCCTGCTTCGCGGACACGTCGACCATGTGCACGGCACCGTCCGCGCGCTGGTGGGTCAGTCCGTGCTCGTCAGCGGCATCCATCGATCCTCCAGGTCTCCACGTCGTCGCCGACGGCCAGCCGCTCGACCTCCGCCGGCAGGTGGATGAGCACCGTGGAGCGGGCGTACGCGTGCAGCAGGTGCGAGGACGCGCCGCCGACGGCGCGCACACGGCCGTCGGCATCCACGATGCCACGTCGCACCTGGTGCAGGCCGCGCGGGGACTCGAGGGCTTCGGCCAGGGGCAGTTGCGCGCGTGGTCGCTCGACGGCGGCGGACGATCCGCCGGTGGCCAGTGCAGCCAGCAGCGGACGCAGGAACACCTCAAAGGAGACCAGGCACGAGACGGGGTTTCCCGGGAAGCAGATCACAGGGATCTCACCGGCTCCGGTGCTCACCGTTCCGAGCCCCTGCGGTCCGCCGGGCTGCATCGCGACGGCGCCGAACCAGACCCCGAGGGGTGCGAGCAGGTCGCGGACCACCTCTCGGGCACCGGCGCTCACGCCGCCGACAGTGACCAGCAGGTCGGCACCGGGCAGCGTCGCATCCAGGATCGCGCGCAGCCGCACCGGGTCGTCGCTCTCGCACGGTGCGACGATGATCTCTGCGCCGGCATCGGCCAGCGCGAGCCCCAGCGAGAAGCTGTTCGCGTCATGGATCTGCCCGGGAGCGAGCGTTTCGCCGGGCTGGCGCACTTCGTGACCCGTCACGATCAGCAGCACCCGCGGCCGCCGGCGCACCGATACCGCGAGCGCGCCCGCGGCGGCCAGCACGCCCAGCGCCGCCGGCGTCAGGGCGGAGCCTGCGCGTAGCAGCAGGTCTCCGGCGGCGACGTCACTGCCGGCACGGCGGACGAACCTGCCCGGCGGGACGGATGCCGCCATCCGCACCCGCGCGTGATCGCCGAACCACGGCGGATCGGCTTCTTCGATCGGGACGACGGCGTCGGCCCCCGCCGGCATCGGCGCGCCGGTCATGATCGGGACGGCCTGCCCTGTCCGGAGGAGCGCGCCGGGCTCGCCTGCCACGGTCGCGGGGAGCACGTCGAGAGCCGCGGGCGCGTCGGCGGCCGCAGCGGTCAGGTCGGCGGCCCGAACCGCGTAGCCGTCCATCTGCGCGTTGTCGAAGAGCGGCAGCGATGCGGCAGCGACCACATCCGCGGCCAGGATGCGGTCGCGCCAACGGTGGGGATCTCGTGCCAGCGAGGTCAGCGCGACCGGCAGCTCTTCGACGCCCAGCCCGGCGGGGGCCGCCGGGTCGAGTCCGGTCGCGGCCAGTACGGCGACGACGGCCGCGCGATGATCGGCGACACTGCGCCTGCCCCGAGTCATGCGTCCTCCCGCGTCGAGGTGCGAATCGAGGTGTCTGACACCACGCGGCCGGAACGCAGACCGATGGCGCGCACCGCGAGCGCGGCGACGTCCGCAGTGTCGTGGCTGACGATGACCGCTGTGCGCCCCGCCAGTTCGCGCGCGAGCAACGCGCGCATCGGCGGGACCCCGGCCACGTCGAGGGCGGCGAACGGCTCGTCCAGCAGGAGGATGCGCGGCTCGGCGGCCAGCGCCCGGGCCAGTGCGACACGCTGGGCCTGACCGCCCGACAGCTCCGTGGAGCGTCGTCCGGCGAACGCGGACATTCCGACCTCGTCGAGCCAGCGGTCCGCCGCCGCACGAGACTCCGTCCGGGACCGGCCATGACTTCGCGGACCGAAAGCGACGTTCTCGCGCACGCTGAGGTGCGGGAACAGCAGCACCCGCTGGCTCATGAGCACGACGCCGCGGCGGTGCGACTCCCTCCAGACCCGGGCACCCATGAGAACCTCGTCCCCGACGATGAGCTCGCCCTCGTCGGGGACGAGGAGCCCGGCGAAGACCGCCAGCACGGTCGACTTGCCAGATCCGTTGGGCCCCGCGATCGCCGTCGTGACGCCCTCCTCGAGGCTCAGGTCGACGTCGAGGTCCCGCGCGGACACACGCGCGCGCAGCCGGATCACGGCGACTCCCGTCGGATCGTTGCGGGACGATAGGCCAGCGCGACACCGGCGATCGCCAGGACGATCAGCACGAGCGCGAGGGCCACCGCGGAGTCCGCGTCGCTCTCGCGCACGAGATAGATCTGCAGGGGCAGCGTGCGCGTGACCCCCTGGAGGCTGCCCGCGAAGGCCAGAGTGGCTCCGAACTCGCCGAGGCTGCGGGCGAACGCCATCACGGCGCCCGAGACCAGCCCGGGCACGATCATCGGCAGCGTCACGTGCAGCAGCACGCGGGTGGGCGAGGCCCCGAGCGTCGCGGCGATGCCCTCGAACCGCTCCCCCGTGCTGCGCGCGGCGCCCTCGATTCCCAGGACGACGAACGGCAGCGAGACGAACACCTGCGCCATCACGACGGCGACCGTCGTGAACGGCAGCCGGATGCCGGCGACCTCGAGCACCTGACCCAGCAGCCCGCGCCGCCCGAACGTGTACAGCAGCGCGATCCCGCCGATCACGGGCGGCAGCACGAGCGGCACGAGCACGAGCGCGCGCAGCACATTGCGGCCGATGAACCGGGCGCGGGCGAACACCAGCGCCATCGGCACGCCGAGCGCGAGGCACACGACCGTGCTCACCGCCGCCGTCCGCAGGCTCAGCCACAGCGCGTCGAGCGAACTGGGCTGTGTCAGCAGGGACCACAGCCGCGCCGGGTCCGCACGGAGGGCGAGTGCGAGCAGCGGGATCGTGATCACGAGGAAGCCGATGACCGCGGGCAGAATCAGCCAGCGGGGGAGCCCCGGAGACGCGTGGGGGCGGCTCATGGCGCCGGCCGGAATCCGGCTGCCGCCAGTTGCGCCTGGGCGTCGGCGCTCAGGACGAAGGCGACGAAAGCCGCGGCGAGTTCCGGCTGCCGGGCACCGGTGACGGCGGCTATCGGGTAGTCGTTGACCGCGCTGCCGGCTTCGGCGAAAGGCACGCCGGCGACGGCGCCCCCGGCCGCGAGCACGTCGGTCGCATACACGAGACCTGCGTCGGCCTCGCCCGAGACCACCTTGCCGAGCACGTCGGTGACGGAGTTCTCCTCGCTGACGGGATGCAGCTCGATTCCGGTCAAGGTCTCGACTGCCGCCGTCGCCGCGCCGCAGGGCACCTCCGGTGCGCAGACGACCAGGACCAGGGCCGGGTCGGCGAGATCGGCGAACGACGCGATGCCGGCCGGGTTCCCGGGCGTCGTCGCGATCTCGAGGACGTTCGAGACGAAGACCTCGGGGTCTTCGGCCGCACCCGCGTCGACGACGGTCTGCATCGTGGCCAGGTCGGCCGAGGCGAAGACATCGGCCGGGGCCCCCTCGGTGATCTGCGATGCGAGGCCGGCAGAGCCGTCGAAGACGAGACTGACCGTGACCCCGGGATTCCGGTCCTCGAACTCCGCGGCCAGCGCGGTGAAGATCTCACTCAGGGAAGCAGCCGCGAAGACCGTGAGCGCCCCGGTGGGCGCCTCGGAAGCGGTGGACGCCGGCGTCCCCGTAGGGGAGTCGGATCCTCCCCCGGCCCCACACGCAGTCAGGGCGAACGCCGCCGTCGTCAACACGGCGGCGGCTCGCAGGGGGGGGATCTTCAACGTCGGCCCGGTTGTGACCGAGGGGACGCGGTGGTGACCGCACTGCAGATGATCCGCGATGGCGCCATGACCGGAGAATACCGGCTCGGCTGCGGGCGTGAGGCGCACCGGCATCCGTTTTCGCGCTCCGAGCGTGCGGGCGGCGGCATCGGCGGCGATCCCGCGTGGCGTCGCTGTTACCGTGTAACCACCCGTTCTCGCCTTCGGAGGCTCGATGCCCGCTCTGCCCCCTCTGAACCAGGTGCACCCGGTGCACCCGGTGCACCCGGTGGGCCGGGTATGAGCATCGGACTCGGGATGCCGGGCATCCGGCCGACGATCGACCTCGCGACGAGGCCCGCGTCGCCTGCCCTCATCGACCGCTTCGGCCGGGTGGCGACGGACCTGCGCGTGTCGCTGACCGATCGCTGCAACCTCCGCTGCACCTACTGCATGCCGGCAGACGGATTGCCGTGGACGCCGACGGCTGATCTGCTCTCGCCCGACGAGATCGCCCGGCTGATCGGCATCGCCGTGCGGGAGCTGGGCGTCACGTCGGTGCGCTTCACAGGCGGCGAGCCGTTGCTGCGCGCCGATCTCGTCGAGATCGTCGCCCGGACGGCCGCTCTCGACCCGCGTCCCGAGATCGCCCTGACCACGAACGGCATCGGACTCGAGCAGCGGGCCGTTGCGCTGCGGCAGGCGGGGCTGAATCGCATCAACGTGTCCCTGGACGCCCTCGACGACGAGGCCTTCACGCGCATCGCCCGTCGTCCCCTGCTGCGCCGGACGCTCGCCGGCATCGATGCGGCCGCGGCCGCGGGCATCGCCCCCGTGAAGATCAACGCGGTCCTGGTCTCAGACGTCGAGGTCGACCCGGTCGAGCTGCTGCAGTGGGCGCTCGCGCGCGGACATGAACTCCGCTTCATCGAGCAGATGCCGCTCGATGCCGACCGGAGCTGGCGGCGCGCCGACCTGGTCACCGCCGGTGACGTGCGCCGGCGCCTGTCGGAGAGGTACACGCTTGTGCCCGATTCCGCACCGCGCGAGGGTGCGCCCGCGCAGCGCTGGCACGTCCATCCGCTCGGTCGTGCCGATACGGCGCCCCTGGGTGCCGTGGGCATCATCGCCTCGGTGACCGAGCCCTTCTGCGGCGACTGCCGGCGCACGCGGCTGACGGCCCAGGGGACGGTGCGCGCCTGCCTGTTCTCGCACGACGAGGTGCCCCTGGCGACCGCCCTCCGCACGGGCGCCGACGACGACCAACTGGCCGATCTGTGGCGCGCCGCGATGTGGGCCAAGCCCGCCGGGCACGGCATCGACCGGCCGGGGTTCGCGCCGCCGCAGCGCAGCATGAGCGAGATCGGAGGATGAGGGTGGCAGGGATCATCCGGGTGCG
>NZ_WOYQ01000008.1:7246-12724 GCF_011620665.1 Microbacterium sp. | reverse complement strand
CACCAGCATCCGCCCTCGCAGCGGGCGCCCGGTGCCGACGATGAGCTTGATCGCCTCGATCGCCATGACCGATCCCACCGCACCGCAGACAGGCCCGAGGATCCCCGCCGCCTGGCAGGCGCCGCCGGGCTGATCGGCCGGCAGGACAGGATAGAGGTCGTCCAGGCCCACACTGCCCACAGCGCCGCTGCCGCGATCGAACACCGTCACCTGTCCGTCCATCCCCAGGGACGACCCCCACACGACCGGGACGCCGTGCCGTTCGGCAGCGCCGATCACGTCGGCATGCGTCGCGAACGTGTCGGCGCAGTCGACGACGAGGTCGAACCGCGCGGTGAGCTCGCGCCCCGCGTCGGCCGTGAATCGCTCGTGGAAGGCCATGACGGTCACGAGCGGATTCAGCTCGCGGAGTGCACGGACGACGGAGTCGACTTTCGCGCTGCCCGGAGCCGCCCCGGCGTGGATGGTCTGCCGGTGCAGGTTGCTGATCTCGACCGTGTCATCGTCGATGATGCCGAGCGTCCCGACGCCGGCGCCGGCCAAAGCGGTCAGCACGGGGGAGCCGAGGCCGCCGGCGCCCACCACGAGCACCCGGGCGTTCGCAAGCCGCCGCTGGCCGAGATCACCGATCTCCGGAAGAACCAGCTGTCGCTGATACCGCCCGCGTTCCTCCGGGGTCAGGGGCGGGCCCGGTGCGACGAGGGGTGCCTGTTCATTCATCATGATGCGCGGACGCTCTCAGACCCGGAAGACCGTGTGCACGGGACCGCACATCCGCTGTCCGTCGAGATCTGCCAGCTCCATGAGCACAGCGGTGCCGGCGACGACGTAGTCGAGGTGAGCGAGCAGCTCCTGCGCGGCACGCAGGGTGCCGCCCGTGGCGAGGATGTCGTCGACCAGCAGCATGCGGGTTCCGGCGGGCAGGTCATCGGACATCTCGATCTCGGCCGTGCCGTATTCGAGCGCGTACGAAACCGACGCAGCCGGTCGCGGGAGCTTGCCCGCTTTGCGGATCGGGACCATGCCCGCGCCCGTCGCGATCGCCACGGCGCCTGCGAGCATGAACCCGCGCGCCTCGACTCCCGCAACGACGTCGAAGCTCCCTGCGAACGGCTCGACGACCGCGTGGACGACGGTGCGCAGTGCCGCGGCGTCGGCCAAGAGCGGCGAGATGTCGCGAAAGAGGATTCCGGGCGCCGGAAAGTCGGAGATCGTTGCGATGAGCGAAGCGGCGTGGTCGAGCTCGGAGGTCACCGGTCCAGGGTAGTCGGCTGAACCCCTCGGCCCGTGCGCAAGCGCTTGCTCTAGGCTGGTCGGCATGGACCGGACATCGACGACCTCCCCGTCACCTGCGGCAGAGCCGCTGATCGGCGCAAGCCGTCCGGGCGCCGAATGGTGGCGCACCGCGGTCATCTACCAGATCTACCCGCGCTCCTTCGCCGATGCCTCGGGGGACGGCATCGGCGACCTGCCGGGGATCACGAGTCGCCTGGACGACCTCGTCTCGCTCGGGGTGGATGCCGTCTGGCTCAGCCCGTTCTACCCGTCACCGCAGAACGACGCCGGCTACGACGTCGCCGACTACTGCGACGTCGACCCCCTTTTCGGCACGCTCGCCGACTTCGACGCACTGCTGGCGGGGGCTCATGACCGCGGCATCCGGATGATCGTCGACCTCGTCCCCAACCACAGTTCGGACCAGCACGCATGGTTCCAGGCGGCGCTCGCCGCCGCGCCGGGCAGCCCCGAGCGCGGCCGCTACATGTTCCAGGACGGCCGGGGCGCGTCGGGCGAACTGCCGCCGAACAATTGGGAATCCGTCTTCGGCGGCCCTGCGTGGACGCGTGTGCCTCCGGCGTCCCGCGAAGACAACGGCCAGTGGTACCTTCATCTGTTCGACTCGACCCAGCCCGACTTCGACTGGTCCAATCCCGAGGTCCACGAGGAGTTCCGCCGCATCCTGCGGTTCTGGCTCGACCGTGGTGTCGATGGATTCCGCGTCGACGTCGCGCACGGACTCGTGAAGACCGACGGCCTGCCCGACCACCTCCCCGACCGCGACGCCGTCAGCCTGGGTGGTCACGACGAAGCTCCGTACTGGGGCCAGGAGGGTGTGCACGACATATACCGCGACTGGCACCGAGTGCTCGCCGAGTACGACGGCGACCGCGCGCTCTGCGCCGAAGCGTGGCTGCCGACCGTCGACCGCACGGCCGAATGGGTGCGCCCCGACGAGATGCACCAGGCCTTCAACTTCCCGTACCTGATGACACAGTGGCGCGCCTCCGCCGTTCGCGACGTGATTTCAGAGTCGCTGCGCGCCTTTCCCGCGGTCGGCGCGCCGGCGACCTGGGTGCTCTCCAACCACGATGTCGTCCGACACGCATCACGCCTGGCACTGACGGCCGAGAGTCCCCAGGGTCACGGCATCGGTCCTGGCTCCCCGGGCCGGCCGATCGCCGCGGTGGGCCTGCGTCGGGCGCGCGCTGCGACCGCCGTCATGCTGGCCCTCCCGGGGTCTGCCTACCTCTACCAGGGCGAGGAGCTGGGACTTCCCGAGGTCGTCGAGCTGCCCGACGAGGTGCGCCGGGATCCGACCTGGTTCCGCACGGACGGCGCGCGATACGGGCGGGACGGCTGCCGCGTCCCGATTCCGTGGACCGCGGACGCTCCGGCCTACGGATTCAGCCCGACGGGGGCCGCGTGGCTTCCGCAGCCGGCTGAATGGGCAGCGCTCTCGCGCTCCGCGCAGGAGGAAGACCCCGAGTCGACCCTGTGGTTGTACCGGACCCTGCTCGCCGTGCGCCGCGCCGAAGGCCTCGGCGCGGGCGCACTCGCGTGGATCGATGGCTATGGTGCGGACGCGATCGCGTTCCGCAACGGTCACGTCACCGTGATCGCGAATGCGGGCACGGCGCCGGTGGCTCTGCCCGCCGGCACGGTGCTGGCGTCGAGCGGACCCCTCACCGGTGCCGAGCTTCCCGTCGACACGGCCGTCTGGCTCGTCGCGGACTGACATGACGACCCTCGAGGAGGTCGCCCGCCACGCCGAGGTCTCGCCGGCGACCGCCTCTCGCGCGCTGCGGGGACGAGGTCGAGTATCGGATGCCACGCGCGCGCGGGTGCAGCGGGCAGCCGAAGACCTCGGCTACGTGGCTTCGGCGGCGGCATCCGGTCTGGCGACCGGGCGCACCCGATCGATCGGCGTACTCGTGCCGCTCGTCGACAAGTGGTTCTTCGCGCAGGTGCTCGACGGCATCGCGACGCGGCTCGCCGACCTCGGCTACGACATCACGCTGTACAACGCGACCGATGATGCGGCCCAGCGACGCCGGCTGTTCGAGACGGCACTCCGCCGCGGTCGGGTGGATGCCGTCATCATCCTGTCGCTGGCGGTCTCGGCGGAGGAGATCGCACAGCTCCAGGCGCTCGATCGGCCGCTCATCGGCCTCGGGACGCCGTGCCCCGAGCTGGCGACGCTGCGCGTCGACGATCGAGCCGTCGGGCGCGCCGCCACGCAGCATCTGCTGTCGCTCGGACACCGACGCATCGCGCACATCGGCCGAGTGCGCCCGGGCGACTCCGGGGTGGACATTCCGACCCTGCGACACCGCGGCTTCATCGACGAACTCACGGCAGCCGGCGTGACGTCGGCCGGGTTCGCGCGAGCCGACTTCACGATCGACGGCGGCCACCGCGCCGCACGGGACCTGCTCCGGCAGCCGCAGCCACCGACGGCGATCTTCGCCGCATCCGACGAACTCGCCTTCGGCGCGATCCTCGCCGCACGCGCTCTGGGCCTCGACGTCCCCGGCGACCTCTCGATCATCGGCGTCGACGGCCACGAGCTCAGCGGATTGTTCGAACTGACCACGATCGAGCAGTTCCCGCGCGCGCAGGGCGCCGCCGCCGCCGCGGCGGCGCTCGCCACCCTGGGAGAAGACGTCGCCGCTCCCGCCGCATCCCTCCCCTTCGAGCTCGTCCCCCGCGCGTCGACCGCCCCTCCGGCCTGACCCGTAGGCTCTGTGCCATGAGCATCGATCTCGAGGCCCTCTACCTGGATCTGCACCGGCATCCGGAACTGTCGTTCCAAGAGACCCGCACGGCCGGGGTCATCACACGCGCGCTGGCCGCGCTCGGGCTCGAGTTCATCGAGGGAGTCGGCAAGACCGGCGTGGCCACGAGCATCGCCAACGGTGAGGGCCCGGTCATCTGGCTCCGCGCCGACATGGATGCCCTTCCCGTGGCCGAGCAGACCGGCCTCGACTATGCGAGCACGGCGCGTGCCACCGATCCGGCGGGAACCGACGTGCCGGTGATGCACGCGTGCGGACACGACATGCACGTGACCGCGCTGCTCGGAGCGCTCGAGAAGCTCCAGTCCACTCGCGACCAATGGTCCGGCACGATCGTGGCGATGTTCCAACCCGCCGAAGAATACGGCGCCGGCGCACAGGCGATGATCGCCGACGGCGTGCTCGACCGCTTCCCCCACCCGGACATCGTCCTGGGACAGCACCTGACGCCCCTCCCCGCGGGCATGATCGGTGTGCGTCCCGGCACGCAGATGGCCGCGAGCGACGGGCTCACCGTCACGCTCCTCGGTCGCGGCGGTCACGGATCGCGCCCGCACGCGACGATCGACCCGATCGTCATGGCCGCCGCGACAGTGATGCGCCTGCAGACGGTGGTCTCGCGCGAGGTCGATCCGCGCGAGATGGCGGTCGTCACCGTCGGGTCGATCCACGCGGGGCTCAAGAACAACATCATCCCGGCCGAGGCGACGCTCGAACTCAGCCTGCGCTACCCCGACGACGCGGCTCGGGTCGACGTGCTCGAGCGCGTGGAACGGGTGATCCGCGCCGAAGCCGCGGCATCCGGTGCGCAACATCCCCCCGTCATCCGGGTGGACCATACCCTGCCGCCGACGATCAACGATCCCCAGTCGACCGCGCGCGTGACCGCCGCGTTCGATCTCGCCTTCGGTGCGGGAACCGTGATCGACCCGGGGATGTTCACCGGCAGTGAGGATGTCTCATGGTTCGCCCGCGATACCGGCGCGCCGCTGGTGTTCTGGTTCTGGGGTGGTCTCGATCCGCAGCAGTACGCGGATGCCGTCGCCCGCGGCGCCGTGAACGAAGAGATTCCGACGAACCACTCACCGTTCTTCGCGCCGATTCTGCATCCCACGATCGAGCGTGGCGTCGACGCGCTCGTGGTCGCCGCAAGAGAGTTCCTCGCATGAGCCTCGACGATCTGTTCGGCCCCCTGGAACCGCACGAAACGGAGAAGCGGGCGCGACGACCCGCGCGCAGTCCGCGCGAACCGCGGCCGCGGCCGCGGCCGACCGTGGTCCTGAGCCTCGTGGCCGGAGTGCTCGCCGTCGCCGTGGTGGTCGTCGCCGGCATCGCACTGACGCGTCCGTCCGGCACCACCGGCAGCGAAGAGCCGAACCCGGCCGCTCCGGTGCCGGCTTCG
>NZ_WOYQ01000008.1:0-7146 GCF_011620665.1 Microbacterium sp. | reverse complement strand
TTCACGCACTCCTGGGCAGACGGCGCCGAGCCGACTGTCGCCGCTCTCTCCGAAGCGTTCGGCGCGGAGCCGACGACCGAGATCGAGACGGGCGACTCTCGCTTCTATGCCTATACGTGCTCCGTGTGGAACGGTTTCCGCTTCTGCGATGTGCTGCTCAGCGAGGGAAGCAAGCCTCGCGACCAGGTCGACGCACCCACGTACGCGTCGTTCACGGCGAACGAGGTCGCCGGCGTCAAGATCTCGGCCGAGTTCGGTCTCCGCATCGGCCAGCCCATCGCGGAGCTGCGCGCCGCGGGCCCCGATTCCGAGTCCACCAGCACGCCTCCCAGCTTCATCTTCGGCGAGGACCGCAACACGTTCTATGTCGACGGCGCTCGCACCTACGGGGCACGCGCGGTCACGGACGGGGACCGCGTGGCCGAGGTCGTATACCGATACATTCCCCTGGGTCTCTGACGCTCGCCGAGGGTGATTCCGGCCCCGCGGCGAACTTCCGGTCCGATTGGATTGCGCGAACCTGCCACCTGGCGTAGTGTCGCCCGCCGTGACTGAAGAAAGCCGGGCCGCGTCCGACGAGACGCCGATCGCCAAGCGGATCCTCATCGGCGAGCCCCTCACGAGCGAAGAGCTCGAGGGGCAGCTGCTGCCGAAGAAGATGGCGTTGCCGATCTTCGCCTCCGACGCGCTCTCCTCCGTCGCCTACGCGCCGCAGGAGCTGCTGATGATCCTTCTGATCGGCGGGACGGCGTTCCTGGCGTTCAGCCCGTGGGTCGCCGCGGCCGTCATCGCCCTCCTGATCGTGGTCGTCCTCAGCTACCGCCAGCTCATCAAGGCCTACCCGTCCGGCGGCGGGGACTACGAAGTCGCCAGCACGAACCTGGGTGAGAAGGCCGGTGTCGTCGTGGCCTCCGCTCTCCTGGTCGACTACGTCCTCACCGTCGCGGTGTCGGTGGCATCCGGCGTCGACAACATCATCTCCGCCGTCCCGGGGCTCAACCCCTGGCGCGTCGAGCTCGCGGTCGGCTTCGTCGTGCTCATCATCGTCGTGAACCTGCGCGGCGTCCGAGAGGCGTCGCAGGCTTTCGCGATCCCCACGTACGTGTTCATCGCCTCGGTCGCCGTCATGGTCGTGACCGGTCTGATCCGCTGGGGCCTGGGCGATGCGCCGGTCGCCGAGAGCGCCCAGTATGCGGTGCAGGCCGAAGACCTCACCCAGGCAGCGATCATCCTGCTGATCCTCCGGGCATTCTCCAGCGGATGCTCGGCACTCACCGGCGTGGAGGCGGTCAGCAACGGCGTCCCCGCGTTCCGGAAGCCGAAAGTCCGCAATGCCCAGACCACGCTGGCGCTGATGGGCTCGATCGCGATCCTGCTCTTCGCCGGCCTGACCTTGCTGGCGCTCATCACGGGTGTTCACTACGCCGAGAACCCGTGCCACCTCATCGGATTCGACTGCACGCAGCCGCAGCCGAGCCTGATGGCTCAGGTCGCAGCCGCAACCTTCGGCGCGGGGTCGATCCCCTTCTTCATCATCCAGGCCGCGACCGCCTGCGTCCTCCTGCTCGCAGCCAACACCGCCTTCAACGGCTTCCCGTTGCTCGGCTCGGTGCTGGCCCGCGACGGCTATGCGCCGAAAGCTCTCAACACGCGGGGCGACCGTCTGGTCTACTCGAACGGCATGATCATCTTGGGTCTGGCCGCCGCGGCCGTGCTGATCATCTACCAAGCGCAGCTGACGACCCTCATCCAGCTGTACATCATCGGCGTCTTCGTCTCGTTCTCGCTCGGCCAGATCGGCATGGTCAAGCACTGGCGCCGGGAGCTGCGCTTCGTCCGCGGCGCCGAGCGTCGTGGGGCGCAGACGGGACTGCTGATCAACTCACTGGGTGCCGCGTTCACGGTGCTGGTGCTGGTGATCGTCACAGTCACCAAGTTCACCCACGGCGCGTGGCTCGTCTTCCTGGCCATCCCCATCCTGTCGGTCCTGATGATCGGTGTGAACCGCTACTACCGGGACGTCGCCCACGAGACGGCGATGGACGACACCGTTCACTACGGCTCGACCGGAGATGTCGCCATCGTGCTCGTGGGTCGCCTGCAGAAGCCCGTCGCAAAGGCGGTTGACTACGCCCTCGCCGCCAACCACAGCCAGACCCTGGCCCTCCACATCGCCGTGACGAAGGACGAGGCCGACGCCGTGAAGTCGGACTGGGAGCTGCACCAGATGCCGCTGCCGCTCGTGACGATCGAGTCGCCCTATCGGCACTACGCCACCCCGCTGATCGCCTTCATCGAGCAGTACCGCGAGCAGCACGGCTCCTCGGTCGTCACGGTGTATCTGCCGCAGTACATCGTCGGTCACTGGTGGGAGCGCCTGCTGCACAATCGGCGCGCGCGACGCATCGCCCAGCAGCTCATGATGGTCCACGGCGTCTCGATCACACTCGTGCCTTGGCTCCTGGACTCCTCCGGGTTGATCTACGGGCGTAGTTCGCGCCCCCTGCCCGGCGACGACCGCGCCGGCCGCATAGCGTCGTACGGTCTGGTCGCGCACACCGACGACGAGTCCTGACGCCTACGCCGCCCACCCGAGCGGCGGGGCGTAGCCTAGAGCCGTGAGCACCGCCAACCCCCAGACCGCTGCGCCGACGCTGGATGCCGCGCGCCTGCGCACGGATTTCCCGGTCCTCGCGGTAGAGGTGAACGGGCATCCCCTCGTGTACCTCGACTCGGCGGCGACCAGCCAGCGCCCCACCGCCGTGCTCGATGCCGAACGCGACTTCCTGACGCACGCGAACGCCGCCGTCCACCGGGGAGCGCACACGCTCGCGGCGGAGGCGACCGAGCTGTTCGAAGACGCCCGCTCGACCGTCGCCGGGTTCGTCGGGGCCCAACCCGAGCATCTCGTCTGGACCAGCGGAGCGACCATGGGGCTCAACCTCATCGCCTACTCGATCGGGAATGCGACGCTCGGACGCGGAACACCTGCATCGGCTCGCTTCGCGCTCGCGCCCGGCGACGAGATCGTCACGACCGAGATCGAGCATCACGCCAACCTCATCCCGTGGCAAGAGCTCGCCGCGCGCACCGGCGCCGTGCTCCGCCACATCCCGGCGCACGACGACGGCACCCTCGACCTCGAAGCCGCCGCGGGCATCATCGGCGAACGCACCCGCCTCGTCGCCTTCACACACGTGTCGAATGTTCTGGGGATCGTCAATCCGGTCGCGGAGCTGATTGCGCTCGCCCGGGCGGCGGGCGCGGTCACCGTGATGGATGCCTGCCAGTCCGCGCCGCACCTGCCGCTCGACCTCCCCGCTCTGGGCGTGGACCTGGCCGTCTTCAGCGGTCACAAGATGCTCGGACCCTACGGCGTCGGCGGGCTGTACGGCCGCTCCGACGTGCTCGAGGCGCTCCCGCCCTTCCTGACCGGCGGATCCATGATCGAGGCCGTCACTCTCGACGGCGCCGAGTACCTTCCGCCGCCGCAGCGCTTCGAGGCGGGCACCCAGCCGATCGGTCCCGCGATCGGGCTGGCCGCGGCCGTCCGCTACCTGTCCGCCGTCGGGATGGACCGCATCCATGCGCACGAGAGCGCGCTTGCCACCCGGATGGGTGAGGCACTGCGGGAGATCCCCGGCATCCGGCTTCTCGGCGATCCTTCGCCACGCGCGGGAGGCGAAGCGGTGGAACGCGTCGGTCTCTGGTCTTTCGATGTCGATGGCGTGCACGCGCACGACGCAGGCCAGTACCTCGACTCACTCGGTATCGCCGTACGCGTCGGTCACCACTGCGCGGCGCCGCTGCACCGCAGGTTCGGCATCACCGCCTCGGTGCGCGCATCGACGGCCCTGTACACCACCGAGGACGACATCGAGCAGTTCGTCGATGCGGTCCGCGGCATCCGTCCCTACTTTGGAGCTGGATCATGAGCGACCTCGACACCCTCTACCGCGAGCTGATCATCGATCACTCCAAGCACCCGCAGCACTTCGGTCTCGCGGCCGAAGAGGGAGCGTCGGCGACCTCACACCAGCGCAACCCCGTCTGCGGCGACGAGATCACGCTCCGCGCGCGCGTCGCCGCCGACGGTGAGACGATCCGCGATGTGACGTGGGAAGGGTCGGGCTGCTCGATTTCGCAGGCCTCGGCGTCGATGCTCACCGACCTGATGGAGGGCATCACGCGCGACGAAGCCCGCACGCTGATCGAAGGCTTCCGCGAGGCTCTGCGCTCACGCGGACAGCTCGAGCTCGACGAAGATGTCTACGGCGACGCGGCCGCGCTCACCGGGGTTTCGAAGTTTTCGGCACGCGTCAAGTGCGCCATGCTGGCCTGGGTTGCGCTCGAGGACGCCCTCCTCCGCGCGTGACGGCTGCTGACCCTTCCGCCGCCCTCCCCCACGTCGTGATCGTCGGGGCCGGATTCGCGGGCATCAGCGCGGCTCGCGCGCTCCGGAAGGCGCCCGTACGGGTCAGCCTGATCGATCGCCGGGTCTACAACACCTTCCAGCCGCTGCTCTACCAGGTGGCCACCGGCGGCCTGAATCCTGGAGACGTCACCCATTTCCTGCGAAGCCTTCGCGTGCGCCAGCGGAACCTCGACGTGATCCACGAGCACCTCATGGAGATCGACTCCACGGCTCGGAGCGTTCGGATCCTCGACGGCCAGACCCTCGACTACGACTACCTCATCCTCGCCAACGGCGTCACGACCGCGTACCACGGCACGCCCGGCGCCAAAGAGAACTCGTTCGCCGTGTATTCACGCTCCCAGGCCATCGCGATCCGCGACGCGCTGTTCACTCGTCTCGAGCGGGCGACGCAGCAGGGGGATCGCCGCAGAGGGCTCGATGTCGTCGTGATCGGGGGTGGCGCGACCGGTGTCGAGATGGCCGGTGCTCTCGCCGAGCTGCGCGACCAGGGCCTCGAGCCGGCGTATCCGGAGCTCGAGGGCAACGCATTCCGCATCACGCTGCTGCAACGCGGTGACGAGATCCTGAAGCCGTTCGCGCCCCGGCTGCGCCGCTACGCTCTCGCCGAGCTCCGCCGCCGCGATGTCGACCTGCGGCTGGGGACTGGTGTGGCCGAGGTACGACCCGACGGTGTCGTCCTCGCCGACGGCACCGTCCTCGCCTCGGAGCTCACCATCTGGGCAACCGGGGTCGCACCGCACGAAGAGGTCCGCCATTGGGATCTGCCCCTCGACGCGGGTGATCGCATCCGGGTCGGTGCAGATCTTCAGGTCGAAGGGCTGCTCGGAATCTTCGCGGCGGGTGACATCGCCGTGGCACCCCAGGATCTTCCGCAGCTCGCGCAACCCGCGATTCAGGGCGGCGCCCACATCGCGCGTCAGATTCGGCGGCTGATGGCCGGCAAGACCACCGAACCCTTCGAGTACCGCGACAGAGGCCAGCTCGCGATCATCGGGCGCCACGCCGCGGTCGGAGAGCTTCCCGGAATCGCGAACGTGCCGGTGCTTCGCAGGATCCCGCCGCTGGGACGCATCTCATTGCTGCAGAGGCCCATCGCGCTGGCGGGATTCACGGCGTGGGTCGCGTGGCTTTTCGTCCACATCACCAGCCTCCTCGGTCCTCGCAACAAGCTCACCGTGATGGTCGGCCTGCTGGTCCGCTACGGCATGCGGATCTACCGCACACCCGTGCCGATCGTGGGCGACGTCCCCGCCATCCGCCCGTCCAAGGCAGAGCGCGTCCGCCGCGCCGCGCCCGCCGAACCCGCCGGGTGAGCGGATTCGCGGCAGCCATCGGGGCTATCCCGCGATGACCGCCTCCAGGCGCGCATAAGAGGTCTCCATCCCTTCGGTCATGCCGGTGGCGAGGATCATGTCTCGCATGCCCTTGTCTGCATATTCGATCAGCAGGGTCAGCAGGGTCGCGCCGTCTTCTTCGTACAGCTGCAGATCGTTGAGTGTGCCCGGGGCATCCATCCCGATCATCCGCTCGGTCGTGACAGCACGCCAGACCGGCGCACTGAGAACCGTCTCGCCCTCGAAGCCGAAGCGGGTCGACTCGTTTTCCCCCTCCTGCCACACGTAGCGATAGCTCTCGCCCAGCTCGCACTCCACCATCTGCCACCCGTCGGGGCCGAGCAGCCACTGGCGCATCAGCTCGGGCTCGTGGTGCGCACGCCAGACGAGCTCGCGCGGGCCGTCGATCAGCCGGGTGATGCGCACGTGCCGGTCGTCGAGCAGTTCGGTGCGTGTGCCTTTGCCCTGCGCGTACTCCCGCAGTGAGACGAGCACCGCGTCGAGCTGGTTCATCGCCGTGCGCGATCCCTCGACGGCGCCCATCGCGACAACCTGCTCAAGCGCTTCCGCAGAGGTGAAGAAGGTGATGTTCGTGAGGCGCGATCCGTTCTCAGTGCCTTCGAAGGCGAACGTCATCCGCATCGACGGAAGCCCCTCCATCCGTCCGCCCTCGGCGTCGGTGAACGAGTCGAGCACCTCGAACCCCGCACCCTCGTCGACGGAAAGCACCTCCCAAGAGCCGTGCGATGCCTCGCCCTGAGGACTCGTCATCGCGTAGTCGACGCGGCCGCCCGGTCGCAGATCGAAAGCGGTGAACCTCGCCGGCCACCCGGGGGGACCCCAGAACCGCTCGAGCTGGCGCGGATCGGTGAACGCCGCCCACAGGCGGCTCACGGGCGCCGCGAACTCGGCCGTGAGGGTCATGGTGAGGTTCTCGGCGTCGGTTGAGATGTCGGTGACGGGCATGTCATTCTCCAGTGGTGGATGTCGGATGTGTGGGATCGGCGAGCACCGCATCGAGCCGATCGATGCGGTGACGCCAGAGGTCTTCGAAGCGAGAGAGAAGCGCCCGAGCGCGAGCGATCATGGTCGGGTCCGCCCGGACCAGCCGCTCGCGCCCCTCGGCGCGTTTGATGATGAGGTGGGCGGCCTCGAGCACAGCGACGTGCTTCTGGACGGCGGCGAAGGACATGTCGTACTTCGCGGCCAGCGCAGAGACGGACTGCTCATCCTGCAGTGTGCGGCGCAGGATGTCGCGCCGCGTCGCCGTCGCCAGTGCATGAAAGAGACGGTCCGTCTCGTCATCGGTCAGCCCGGGCATCTGCGAAGTTCGTTCTACAACCATTTGGTTGTATGTTAGAAGAATGGGTCGTT
>NZ_WOYQ01000055.1:39146-56091 GCF_011620665.1 Microbacterium sp. | reverse complement strand
GCCATTCCCCCCATGCCCATGCCGCCGCCCATCGCGAGCGTCAGGGTGCGGCGGCCGGTCATCGGCTCGAGCCGAAGATCTCGTTGGGCCGGCAGCGGCGCCATCGGAGCGGGCAGGGAGGCGGGAGCGCCGCTTACCGTGAACGTGGCCAGGTCAGCACCCGTCGTCGCACTGTTCGGTCCGCTTCCGCCGCCCATGCCGCCGGCCATGCCCATGCCGCCGCGGTCGACGGGAAGAGTCCGAAGCACGGAGGTCCCGGCAACCGGGGTCACCAGGAGATCTGCCCGATTGCCGGGCAGAAGCTCCAGCTCCTGAATGTCCACGGGCTCTGTGTAGTGGCCCGAATCGACGCCGAGCAGCTGGAGCCTCTGACCGTCCAAACGCAGGCGGAGGAAGCGTGAACTGCAGGCATTGACGATCCGCCAGCGCTCGACGGCTCCGGGCTGAGCGATCAGGGTACCGTGGGTCTGGCCGTTGACCATGACGATGTCGCCTTCGCGTCCCAGCATCCGGTCCATCTGAGATGTCGTGCGTACGTTCCCAGCGGTGTCGAAAGCGATGTCCGAGATCACCAGGACGCGCTCCCGAGTCGACTCGACAACCCGGTCGCCCTCGACGATGATCGCGCCGTACAGGCCCGCGAACAGCTGGTCGGCGACGTGGCCGTGGTGATGCGGGTGATACCAGAACACACCCGCCGGGTGGTCGAGACCGAGCTGGTACTCGTAGTCGAAGCCGGCGCCGGGCTCGATCATCACGAAAACGTTGTCGCTGTTGCCCTCGGGCGAGACGACGAGTCCATGAGTGTGAACGTTCGTCTCGGAGCCCAGCTCGTTGCGGAGGGTGAGGGCGATTCGATCGCCCGGACGCACCTTCAGTGTCGGGCCCGGCAGGCTGCCGTTGTAGGTCAGCGTGCGAACTCTTGCCCCGGCTATCGTGACCTCGGTCATCGCCGCGGTGAGGGTGAGTTCGAGCAGACCCCCGGAGCTGGAGAGAACCTCCGGCTCACGAAGGGTTCCGGTCGGCTCGGATGCCGGCGGCCGTTCCCCCTGCGGGCTCGCCGTGGGCGCCGGGCTGAGTGGTGCTCCCTGCACCTGACTCCACAGAATGAGTCCGCCGCCGACAGCTGCGGCCGCACCTGTCGCCCCGAGGATCAGGACGCCCCGTCGGCTCAGTGGCTCCATGTTCGCTCCTGCTCAGAGTTCGACCGTCGCAAGAAGACGGCGAAGAAGATGAGGGCGGCCGCCTGGATCACTGCCGTGACGACGACCAGCGCTGTGAGCGATTCAGTGTAGAGCAGTCCGGCAAGCGCGCCCCCGATGGCGGCCGCGACACCGAGGACTGCGGCGTAGACGCCATACGCGGTCGCGCGATGAGAGCGCGGGATGAGGTCGGCGATGGTCGCTCGCAGCGTCGACTCTTGGATTCCGAGCGCCGCGCCCCAGAGCAGAGCGCCGGCGACGACGGCCCAGGCCGCGTCGGCGAAGGCAAGAGCCGGGACCGCGGCGCACAGGATCGGAAGCACGAGCAGAACTCGCGGGCCGATGCGGTCGTAGATCCATCCTGTGCCGAGCGCGACGAGCGCGTCGACCAGCATCACCGCGGCGTACAGGAGGGGAATGATCGGCGCGGCGAGGATGCCGCTGTCGACGATGTGGAATGAGATCAGCCCGAAAGTGGCGAATCCCGTCATGGTGGCTGCGCTGAAACCCGCATAGATCCAGAACACTCGTGGCAGCCGCATGCGCGCCTTGACGGGCTCAGCCTCGATGGGGTGTGCGGCAGGGTGGTACTCCGATTCGAACAGCTCCGGGTGCGGCGCCCGGGAACGCAGCCAGAAGAGCAGTCCGAGAGCCGCGATGCCGGGGACGGCGAGTACGGCCAGCGATGGGCCATACTGCACACCGGTGACGGCGAGCATCCCGGCCACCAGCAGTGGCCCGAGGACCGCGCCGAACTGGTCGATCGCCTCGTGGACGGCGAAGCCTTTGCCGCGGCCGGTCTGTGCCGTTGCGAACGACAGCAGCGCATCCTTCGCCGGTGAACGCACCGCCTTTCCCACCCGCTCCAGAATGATCAGCAGTGACGCGACGCCGATCGTGCCGGCGAATCCTAGGGTCGGCACGGCGATCATCGTGATCGCGTACCCCGCGATCGCCCACGCCCAGAACCGCCGGGTGCGATCAGCGAGAGGACCCGAGACCAGCCGCAGCAGCAGCGCCGCCGCTTCGCCGATCCCCGTCACGATCCCGACGACGACCGCAGTCGCGCCCAGCATCGCCAGGATCGGCCCGGTGACCGATCTCGCACCCTCGTAGACGACGTCGGCGAGCAGGCTCACCACACCGAACGTGGCGACGAATCTCCACGCGCCGACCCGCAATGTTCCGCTCACCAGCCACTCCCAGCGGCCCACGACATGTCGACCATGCGCCACTCGTGAGCTTAGTCAGGGTCGAGGGTCGGGGTATCTTGAAGCCAGCCGATTGCTGTTCTCTCGGCCGGATCCGATCGATGGACGAAGGACAGATTGCTATGAAGACGTATCGTCCGATTGCGTTGACCGCGACACCGTTGATCCTCGCGTTTGTGCTTGCGGGCTGCGCGGATGCCGGGTCGGCTCCGGTGGCGGACCACAGCGGCGGGGTGACGTCATCGTTGTCTCCATCGGCGGAGGTGCGAGGGGACTCCAACGCGGCCGATTCGATGTTCGCGGCGATGATGATCCCGCACCACCAGCAGGCGGTCGAGATGAGCGACATGATCCTCGGCAAATCCGGGGTCGACGAGCGGGTGCTGGATCTGGCGGAGCAGATCACGGATGCGCAGGGTCCGGAGATCGAGCTGATGCAGTCGTGGCTCAGCGGGTGGGGCACGGCGGGTTCCGGCGATACACACAGCATGGGCCACGGAGACGGCATGATGTCGGACGCCGACATGGCCGCGCTCGAGACCGCTGATGGAGCGGATGCGGCCCGGTTGTACCTGCAGCAGATGATCGTGCACCATGAGGGCGCGATCGAGATGGCGCAGGCAGAACTCGGCGACGGGATCAATCCGGACGCGATCGCCCTGGCGCAGGCCATCGTCGACGCACAGACCGCAGAGATCGCTGTGATGCAGGATCTGCTCACCCGGATCTGAACGCTCGGTGGCGGAGGCCGTCGGCTATCTGTTCACCTGATCGGCGGCCGGTGGCCTTCTCCGGTCACCCGTGCGTCACCTTCGATCGTTACCGTGTCACCAACCCGCAGACCCACTCATCGAGGAGACACTCCGTGCGTACTCGCATCATTGCCGCCGCCGCCATCTGCGCGACCGCCCTGGCGCTTGTCCCGGCCGGCACCGGCCACGCCGCCGACGGACAGGCCGCCGACGGACACGCCGCCGACCGACTGATGGGATTCGATCCCATCGGCGGGACCCCCTACTCCGAGGCCACGGCCACCTGGGAGCAGCCGTTCGTCATCCCCGAGGGCTACTCGCAGCGGATGGTCGCCGACGAGACTGTGCTCGACATCTACGGCGGCGGCGTCGACGATCTCACCGACATGAACACCGTCAACGAGACCGGCAAGCAGGCGGGCCGCTACCTTTACCGCACCCACGAGGTCGATGGCAACGGCGCTCTGTCGGTCGTCGACCTGAAGACGGGTGAGGCGAAGGTGATCGCGCAGGACCAGGGCTGGCGGCGCCTCGACGGCATCCGCTGGACGCCGTGGGGAACCATCCTCTTCGCCGAAGAGACCGCTGGTGGCCGCCTTTTCGAAGCGTTCCTCGACCCGAAGGACCCGACCAAGATCGTCAGGGTCGAGGCCCGTCCCGAGGTGGGCATCCTGCGGCACGAGGGCATCGAAGCCCTCGGCAATGGCGTCCTCTTCGTGATCGACGAGCTCAACGGGGGCTCGATCTTCATGTTCGTGCCGTCGAAGCGCAGCGACCTTTCGGACGGCCAGCTCTATGCGCTCAAGCTCACCGGGCTCGCCGATGACGCTCAGGTGTGGAACGCGGGCACCGTGGGCCAGAAGGTCGGTGCGTTCGAGTGGGTTGCGCTCGACATGAACCAGGTCGTCGTCGATGCGGATGCCGCCGCGAACGCGGTCGCCGCGACGGAGTTCGGGCGCCCCGAGGACGTCGAGGTGATCGGGCGCACGCTGTACGTCGCCAACACCTCAGAGGACCGGGTTGTCGCGATCGACCTCATCAGCAGCGTGCTGTCAAGCTTCGTGCAGGCGGGTGTGAACGTCCCCGTCGAGAACGCAGAGGCCGGTGTGACGGGGTTCAACAATCCTGACAACCTGGCGCAGGGCCCCGGTGGTCGGCTCTGGGTGGTCGAGGACAACTACCTCTCGGATGTCTGGGTCGCGCGCCGCGATCTCAATCGGGACGGTGCCGCTGACTCTGTCGCACAGTTCGCCTCGCTGAAGGACACCGGCGCCGAGATCTCGGGGATCTACTTCGGCAAAGACCCGAAGACCCTCTTCCTCAACGTCCAGCACCCCGACAAAGAGCTGGCCGACGGCACCTGGATGATCACCAAGCGCTGACACTCGTCACACGACAGCGGAAGGTGGCAGACTGTCGGCATGCGACAATCTCGGGCACCGCGCGTCGCGCGGGGCGCGGTGGCGGCGTCGATCGCCACCTTCGCCGCGCTGATGTCGCACGTGGCCGGTGGCGGTTCCGTCCCCGGCTGGGCCGGGATCACCGCGCCGTGGGTGCTCGCGCTGATGGTCTGCACCCTGCTCGCGGGTCGACGGCTGTCGCTCGTCCGGCTGAGCATCAGCGTTCTGATCAGCCAGGTCCTCTTTCACACGCTGTTCGTGATGGGCGCGCCGACGACGGTCGGCGTCGGCGCCGGTGCGCACGATCACACGGCCATGGCGGTCCTGCCGACGGTGTCGGGAGCGCCGCTGATGGGCGGCTGGGCTGATCCGGCGATGTGGAGTTCCCACGCGTTCGCCGCGGCGGTGACCATCGGCCTGCTCTATCGCGCCGAGCGCGCCGTTCGGATGCTGCTGGCTCTGGCGGCCCAGGTGCGGGCGTGGGCGCGTCGCGTCGTGGCCCGGAGCGTCCCGGCGTCGCTCACGCGTCTTCGACTTCCGCGACGGTCGCGCATCGTCTCGCGGCCGTGGGTCCTGCGGCCTGCGCCGCACCTGAGCGTCCTCCGCCGCCGCGGGCCCCCGTCTATCGCCGCGTTCTGATTCCGGTCGTCCGTCCGCGCACGCGCGCGGGCTCGACTCCCTCTCGACCCCGCGAACGGCGGGGGCATTCGCGCGCGTGCGTCCCCCGGGAGCACGGCTGATCGGTGGTTCTCTTGTCTCGCTTTCGTACCCTCCTCATCGGTGTCCTCGTCGCCTCGATGGCAACACTGGCAGTGTCGACACCCGCTGCAGCCCATGACGAGCTGGTGTCGAGCACGCCGGCATCCGGGGAGCGGCTGGATGCGGCACCGGCGACGGTGTCGTTGCAGTTCTCGGCCGATGTCCTGACCATCGGGGCGGCTGTCGTCGTTGCCGACGCGGCCGGTCGCGATTGGGTGATCGGCGAGCCGGTCATCGACGTGGGGACGGTCAGCGTCGATCTCGACGCGAGCATGCCGGTGGCGGGGTACGAGATCCGATGGCGGGTGGTGTCTGCCGACGGACACCCGATCAGCGGGCTCATCCCCTTCACGATCGGCGACGCCGAGCCCCTGGTTCGCGAGGCGGCACCCCGTGCCGATGACACCGAGAGCGCGGCGCCGGATCAGAGCGCGCCACAGGGCGACGGCGGTTTGCGTCTTCTCCCGATCGGCATCGGCGGGGCGGCCCTCGCGGTCGGCGCCTTTGCCCTCATCTATTTCATTCGTCGTCGCCGCGCTGGCCGCGGCGACGACACCGATGCGACCGACTGAGTCGCGCATCGACACGACGAAAGGCACGATTTCAATGAACATCCGTACGAAGAAGGCTGCCGTCATGGTAGCGATCCTGACCGCCGCCGCACTCACCTTCACCGGCTGTGCGTCGACGACACCGACCGCCGGAGAGCAGACCGCGACCGAGGCTGACGCGATCACCATCGCTGACGCCTGGGTGAAGTCCGCCGACTCGGGGATGTCGGCGGCTTTCGGCACCCTGGAGAACGCCTCCGATGCCGACGTCACGGTCAGCTCGGCCGAGACCGCGGCATCCGCCATGGTCGAACTGCACGAGACGGTCGAGAACGACGCCGGCGAGATGGTCATGCGCCCGATCGACGGAGGATTCGTGATCCCGGCGGGCGCCACGCTCGATCTGGTTCCGGGTGGCAGCCACATCATGCTCATGGATCTGACAGCGCCGCTCACAGCGGGCGACGAGGTCGCCCTGACGCTGACGTTCTCGGACGGATCGACGTATGAATTCACTGCGCCGGTCAAGGACTACTCGGGAGCCAACGAGAACTACGAAGGCGGCGACACGGGTATGGACTCGGGTCACTGATGAACGCGCCCGATGCGGGCGCCCGTCGATCCGGCTCGACCCGGCGGCAGTTCCTCCTCGGAGGGGCTGTCGCCGGCGTCGGGGCCGCAGCTGCGATCGGGATCGACGTCGCGCTCAACCAGACCCCCGACGCCGCGCAGCCGTCGGTCCCCCTCAACGGGGACGATGTCGTTCCGTTCTACGGCGTGCACCAAGCCGGGATCGACACCGATGCGCAGTCGCACGGCACGTTCGTCGCCTTCGACCTGAAAGAAGACGTCGATCGCGATGGACTCCGTCGCCTCATGCGGATCCTCACCGACGACGCGGCCCGGCTGAGCCAGGGTCGAGCCGCCCTCGCCGACTCCGAGCCCGAGCTGGCAGCCGCTCCCGCGCGCCTGACGGTGACCTTCGGGGTCGGCCCGGGTTTCGTCGCGCGGGCCGGAGGAGCGGCGCCCGCTTGGCTGCGGCCGCTCCCGGGGTTCTCGGTCGACCGCCTGCAACCCGAGTTCAGCGACGGCGATCTGCTCGTGCAAGTGGCCGGTGACGATCCGCTGAGCGTCGCGCACGCGACCCGCATGCTGTCGAAGGATGCGCGCGGCTTCGCGCGCGTGCGCTGGACGCAGCACGGATTCCGGCGCGCCTACGGAACGGTGGCCCCGGGGACCACGATGCGCAACCTGTTCGGCCAGGTCGACGGCACTGTGAACCCGAAGCCCGGAACGCCGGCCTTCGACCGGGTCGTCTGGTCAGGGGAGGGCTGGCTCGCCGGGGGCACCGGGATCGTGGTGCGCCGCATCCGGATGGATCTCGACACGTGGGATCGCCTCGACCGGCCCGGCCGGGAGCAGACGATCGGTCGCACCCTCAGCAACGGCGCGCCGCTGACCGGAGTGTCCGAGCATGACGATCCCGATTTCGCTGCCACCACGGCGATCGGTTTCCCCGTCATCCCGGAGTTCTCGCACATGCGCCGCGCGCGCACGGGCGATACTCGCCAGCAGATCTTCCGTCGCGGTTACAA
Organism: Microbacterium sp.; assembly: GCF_011620665.1. Classification (GTDB taxonomy): domain Bacteria; phylum Actinomycetota; class Actinomycetes; order Actinomycetales; family Microbacteriaceae; genus Microbacterium. Next base: position 48,621 of record NZ_WOYQ01000055.1, on the reverse strand, counting down.
CTACGATGTTCCGCCGACGGGCGACCTGGTCTCGGAGTCCGGATTGGTCTTCGTCTCGTTCCAGGCTGACGTCGATGCGCAGTTCACGCCGATCCAGCGGCGCCTGGACGAGCTCGACCTGCTCAATCAGTGGACCGTCCCGATCGGCTCTGCCGTGTTCGCCGCGCTCCCGGGCTGCGCGGAGGGCGGCTACATCGGCGAGACGCTGCTCGGCTGACCAGGGCGGGCCCCGATGCCGCCGCGCGGGATCAGGCGGGCAGGAAGTTCTCGCTCGCGAGCGGGGCGACCTCGAGCGCGGCGGCGTCGGACGGCGACACCCAGCGCAGCTCCGCGATCTCGGCGGCGGCGACCGGCTGCTGGTCGCCGATCTCGACCGTGAAGACGTCGGCGATCACGACGAAGCCCGGCTCGTTGGCGGCCGCGGCGGTGAACTCCCCGAGGGGCGCGAAATCGGCGGCATCCAGTGTCAGTCCGAGCTCCTCCGAGAGCTCGCGGGCGAGCGTCTCGGCCGCGGTCTCACCGGGCTCGGGTTTGCCGCCCGGCTGCATGAACGCCGTTGTTCCAGACTTGCGCACGAGCAGCAGGCGTCCGTCCCCATCGGTGATGACAGCCGCCGAAACGCGGATGCTGGGTACCGTCACGCTGGCACGCTAGCATCCTCGGGCGCGATCCCCCCGCCGCGCCGAATAGAATCGTGTGTGCCCGAGACGAACCCGCCCGCTCCGCTGCCGGCCAGTGGAGTGGATCCCGCCGACCTCGAAGCGACCCTGCGCGTCCTCGCGCAGCTGGATGCCGTGGACCAGACGCACCCGGACTTCATCGCCGTCCGGCAGGCGACCGCGAAGATGTTCAAGGCCGCGAAGGTCGCTCGCCGTCGCGAGATCCGTGAAGCCGTCGCCGAATCCGACCGGGCGGTCGTCGCCGCCACGGCGACCGGTGCCCCCGATCGCATCGACGACGAGACACGCGGCATCCCGATCTCGACGTCGACGACGGCGCCGACCGCGGGAACCCTTCGCAAACCCCGTGCGTGCTACATCTGCAAGCAGCCGTACACGCGGGTCGACGCGTTCTACCATCAGCTCTGCCCGAGCTGCGCGGCGATGAGCCACCTCAAGCGCGATGCGCGCACCGATCTCTCGGGCAAGCGGGCGCTGCTGACAGGGGGTCGCGCGAAGATCGGCATGTACATTGCGCTTCGCCTGCTGCGCGACGGCGCGCACACGACGATCACGACGCGCTTTCCGCGTGACGCCGTCCGCCGCTTCTCGAGCCTGCCCGACTCGCCCGATTGGATCGACCGGCTCAAGATCGTCGGGATCGACCTGCGCGACCCGGCGCAGGTGCTGGGCCTGGCCGACGATGTGGCGGCGAGCGGAACCCTTGACATCCTCATCAACAACGCGACGCAGACCGTCCGGCGCTCGCCGGGTGCGTATCAGCCCCTGGTGGATGCCGAACTCGCCCCGCTGCCCGACGGCCCCCTGCCGGCGCTCGTGACCTTCGGGCACACGAACGACCAGCACCCGCAGGCGCTGGAGCGCTCGGTGACTGCTCATCCGATCCTCGCGGCGGCCGCCTCGCGCGCCGGCGAGCTGACGGAGCAGGCGATGGCTGCGGGATCGAGCTCACTCGAGCGGCTCGCGGCCGGCACGGCGATCGACGCCGGGGGTCTCATTCCGGACCTGCATGACGTCAACTCCTGGACCCAGAGCGTCGGCGAGGTCGATCCGCTCGAGATGCTCGAAGTGCAGCTCGCCAACACGACCGCGCCGTTCCTGCTCATCTCGAAGCTCCGGGCCTCGCTCGCTGCCAGCCCCGCCGGGCGCACCTACATCGTCAACGTGAGCGCGATGGAGGGAGTCTTCACCCGGGGCTACAAGGGTCCCGGGCATCCGCACACGAACATGGCCAAGGCGGCCGTCAATATGCTCACCCGCACGAGCGCGCGCGAGATGTTCGAGACCGACGGCATCCTGATGACGAGCGTGGACACCGGCTGGATCACCGACGAACGCCCGCACCCGACGAAGATGCGCCTCGCGGAGGAGGGCTTCCACGCGCCGCTCGATCTCGTCGACGGAGCAGCCCGGGTGTATGACCCGATCGTCCGGGGCGAAGCCGGTGAAGACGTCTTCGGCGTGTTCTTGAAGGATTACGCGCCCGGCGCCTGGTGACCCGGGTCGGATGACCTGAGGCGCCGCGCACTGGGTCGCCTTACCTTGCTGGCGCGGGGATGCCGTCAGCCATAATCTGATGGGATGACCACTTCCGCGGACAGCCCACCAGATGAGCCTCATCAGACCGGCATCGCCCAGAGGCTGAACTGGCTCCGCGCCGGCGTGCTCGGTGCGAACGACGGCATCGTGTCGACGGCCGCGGTCGTCGTCGGTGTCGCGGGGGCCAGTGCCGATCTCATGCCGGTGCTCCTGGCGGGCTCGGCGGCGCTCGTGGGTGGCGCGATCTCGATGGCCCTCGGCGAATACGTCTCGGTGTCGAGCCAGCGCGACTCCGAGAAGGCGCTCATCGAGAAGGAGCGGCGCGAACTGGTCGAAGACCCCGAAGGAGAGCTTGCCGAGCTCATCGGTCTCTACCGGGCGCAGGGACTCTCGGAAGAGACGGCGACCAAGGTCGCGGAGGAGTTCACCCAACGCGATGCCCTCACAGCGCATCTCTCGGCCGAGCTCAACATCGACCAGGAAGATGTCGTGAGTCCGTGGCATGCTGCGTTCGCGTCGGCGATCGCGTTCACGGTCGGGGCGCTTCTGCCGATGGCGACCATCCTGCTGCTCCCGCATCCGGCACGGATCTGGTTCACGTTCGTCGCGGTGCTCCTGGCGCTGACGATCACCGGCTACGTTGCGGCATGGATCGGCGGCGCCGACCGGGGCCGGGCGATCCTCAGAATCACCATCGGCGGGGCGCTCGCTCTCGCGGCGACATTCTTCGTGGGCACTCTGTTCGGCACGACGGTCGGCTGACCGGCACTCCGGGTTCCTGTGGGCCCGGGCAGTGATTGCTCTGTGTTGCCTATGCGCGTTCGAATCTTGGAGCCATCTCAGGATCGTCCTCGCACCCTGAGAGCATGACCACCATCGAAGCCGTGGCGCTCCCGCAGCGCGTCCTCGCCCTGCCCGTTCCGGTTCCCCGTCCCCGTGGTCGTCAGACGGCCTGGACAATCGGTGCGATCACAGTCGTCTGGGGCACGAGCCTCATGGTCGCGGCGCTCTGGGTCGTGCACGGCGGAATCTCCGCGATGTTCGGCGGTCCGGGCGCGGCACTGACCAGTGCGGGTCGCGTGACCGGTCTCGTCGCGGCGAACCTGCTTCTCCTGCAGGTTCTGCTCATGGCACGCATCCCTCTCTTCGAGCGTGGATTCGGCCGCGACGGCATCACTCGGGCGCACCGCATCACCGGCTTCTGGTCGTTCTGGCTGATGTTCGCCCACATCGGGCTGCTCGTCGTCGGCTACGCGGCCGACGCGGGCGTGGCCTGGTGGGTGCAGCTGTGGGATTTCGTCTGGAACTATCCGGGGATGCTGCTTGCCACCGCCGGGACTCTCGCGCTCGTGGCCGTCGTGGTCTCGTCGGCGCGTCGCGCACGTCGGCGCCTGCGCTACGAGTCGTGGCACCTTCTGCACCTGTACGCGTATCTCGGGGTGGCCCTCGCCGTTCCGCACATGCTGTGGACGGGCGGCGACTTCCTCGGCGACCCCGTCTCTACGGCGTACTGGTGGACGCTCTGGGCGGTGGCCGCGGCATCCATCGTCGCCTTCCGCATCGTCGTGCCTCTGGCCCGCTCGGCGTATCACGGCATTCGCGTCGAATCGGTCCGCCCTGACGGCACCCGTGGTGTCGCCGTGCGGATGACCGGGCGGCGCCTCGGGGCCCTTCGTGCCGAGGCCGGCCAGTTCTTCATCTGGCGGTTCCTGGACGGACCGGGCTGGACGCGCGGACATCCCTTCTCGCTTGCCGCCGACCCCGCCGGCGGTGGCCTCGAGATCGCCGTCGCACTCGCCGGCGACGACACCCGCCGCCTGGCGGGCGTGCAGCCCGGCACGCGGGTGCTCGTCGAGGGACCCTACGGCACCATGACCGGCCGCGTCCGCCGTTCGCCCCGGATGCTCATGATCGGCGCCGGCGCCGGCGTCGCTCCGCTGATCGGCATTCTCGAGGCCGAGCGGTTCGCTCCGGGGGCCGCGACGCTCATCGTGCGCGACCACGATGCGGCCGCATCGATGCGCGGATCGCAGATCGCGCGGCTCGTCGCCGAGCGCGGCTTGCGCTTCGTGCACCTGAGCGGATCGCGGCGCCGAGGGGCATCGAGCTGGATGCCTGCCACGCACGCCGCCTGGTCGGGCGCCGACCTGCTCCGGCACATCGCCGGCGGCCTCGAGGACACCGACGTGTTCCTCTGCGGGCCGGAGGCCTGGATGGCGGCCGTCCGCGCCGACCTCCGATCCGCCGGCGTGTCCGCCGACCTCATCCACAGCGAATCCTTCGCCCTCTAGGAGACGTCATGAAGCGCATTCTCTATTCCGTCCTCGCCACCGTCAGCGGGCTCGTGCTCCTGTTCAGCTACCGCACGTCGCTCGGCGAGGCCATCGTCCCGAGCGACGTGGCGGCCGACGCGTCGACGTCGTCCGGAACCGCGGCCGTATCCGGCGGCACTCCCGCACCGACCGCACCGACCGCACCGACCGCACCGACCGCGTCGGGGCTCGCCGATGGCACCTACCTCGGGGCGGCCGCCTCGACCCGATACGGCGACGTGCAGGTGCAGATCACCGTATCGGGCGGTCAGATCGCTGACGTCACGGTGCCCCGGTACCCGCAAAGCAACAGCAAAGACATCAGCATCAACAACCGGGCTCTCCCGCAGCTGATCACCGACACGACCGCTGCGCAGAGCGCCGACATCCAGATGGTCTCCGGAGCGACCTACACCAGCCGCGGGTATGTGCAGTCCCTGCAGTCCGCGCTCGATCAGGCTCGGGCATGACCGGCCCGCGTGTCTTCGTCGAGCCGATCATGGGGACGGTCGCCAGCATTCACGTCATCGGCGACGAGGCCTCTTCGGCTCGGGTCGACGCCGGTGTCCGCGCGGCGATAGCCGGCCTGCAGCGCCACGAGCGGGTGTTTTCGATGTATCGCGACGACTCCGACATCCAGCGCCTGCGCCGTGGCGAGGACGTGATCGAGAACCTCGACGGGAGTGTCGCCGTGGTGGCCGAACGGTGCCGCGCGGCTCGTGAGGCGACCGGCGGACTGTTCGATGCGGAGCTCCATGGCTGGTTCGACCCGACCGGCTATGTCAAGGGGTGGGCGGTCGATGACGTTGCCGAGCGGCACCTCGCTCCGCTCGTACGGATGCCGGGTGTCACGGCGATCGGAATCAACGTCGGCGGCGACATGCGGCTCTTCAGCGACCCCGACTCGGACTGGGTGTGGCGCGTGGGGATCGCTGACCCGAGCGAAGCCGGGCGCGTGCTCGGGGCCGTCACGCTCGACAGCGGTGCAGTAGCGACATCCGGCTCCGCCGAGCGGGGACGGCACATTCTCGATCCCCGGACGGGCGAGCCGGCCGCCGGTGTGCTGAGCGCGACGATCGTCGCCGATGACCTCACGACCGCAGACCTGTGGGCGACGGCGGCTGTGGTCGCCGGAATCGATGGCCTCGCCCGCGTCCGTCGTGCTCCCGTGCGGTCCGGACTCGTCGTCGGCGCCGGCGGCGAGATCAGCCGCTGGCTCGAGGGTGTTGCGGTGTCCATCGAGCTCGTCACGCCGACGGCAGCGTGAGGCGAAAGGTCGTTCCGCCGGGCCCGGTCTGTTCGATCGCGATGGTGCCGCCGAACCGGGCCGCCGTCTCGCGCACGAGCGCCAGTCCGAGCCCGAAGCCTCGGCGTCGCCCGGTCTCGCCGCCGCGGGCGAATCTCTCGAAGACGCGCTCACGGTCGTCCGACGCGATGCCGGAGCCCTGATCGCGGACGCGGATCTCGATACTCCGGCCTGCCGTCGTAGCGGTCAGGTCGATCGCGGAGTCGTGCGGCGCGTGCTGCAGAGCGTTGTCGAGCAGCGCACTCAGCAGCCGGGCGAGAGTGACCGCCGGTATCGCCGCCTGGGCGAGCGTCGCCGCCTCGACGTTCACCGTGATCCGCCGTTCCGCCGCGAGCGGTTCGAGGGCGGATGCCGCCGCCGCCATGGCTGCAGCGACGTCGGCGCGCCCATCGGGAGCCCCCGCCGCCTCGGCGATCATGAGCATGTCGGTGAGGGTCTCGTCGAGCCTCGCGGCGTCGCGCCGGAGCTCGGTGAGGGTCTCCTCCAACGCCTGCCGATCCTCGATCCGGCGCTGCGCGATCTGGATCCGGCTGGTCAGAGCAGTGAGGGGCGTGCGGAGCTCGTGGCTGGCATCGGACACGAAGTTGCGCTGCGCCGCGAGCGCGTCGGCGAGAGGGCGTACGGCACGCCGTGCGGCCCACCAGGCGATCAGCGCCAGGACGAAGACGCCCAAGACTCCGAGCCCGATCACCCAGGGCAGCACATGATCGAGGTCGACCACCAGGCGATCGCCGTCCCGAATCGGTCCGGGACGGTGATCACCCGGCTCCGCCGTGGTGATCAGCACCGCCACCAGGATCGCGACACCGGCGGTGATCACGAGCGCCGAACCGCCGCCGACCAGCGCGCCGATCCGCAGCGACGCGCGCTGCACCCGTGCCCGGTCGGGCTGCGGCGTCTGCATCATCGGGCGGCCCCTGCCCGGTAGCCCCGCCCTCGGACGGTCTCGATGACGTCGGCGTCGGTCTTGCGGCGCACATAGTGCACGTAGGTCTCGACGGAGCTGTCCGCATCGTCGGACGCGAAGACGGCCTGGGAGATGTCCTCGCGCGAGAACACATGCTCGGGGCTGTCGGTGAGCAGCGTCAGCAGGCGCGCTTCGGTGAGCGTCAACGGGACCCGCTCACCACCGAGCCCGTAGAGGGCCTGGGACTCGGGCACGAACATCCAGTCCGCGACCTGCCGCCGTCGGCCGTCGGCTCGAAAGCCGCGCGTGAGGGCGCGCAGGCGCGCCAGAAGCTCGTCGAAGTCGAAGGGCTTGACCAGGTAATCATTGGCCCCGGCATCCAGGCCTTCCACACGATCGGCCACCGAGCCGAGGGCCGTCAGCAGCAGGATCGGAGTCGTGATGCGAGCGCGACGGACGGCTTCGACGAGAGCGATCCCGTCGCGGCGTGGCAGACGACGGTCGACGACCATGGCGTCGAAGTGCCTGGACAGCGCCCGGGTGAGCCCGGTGTCGCCGTCGCTCGCGTGGTCGACCTCATACACCTCGGCCAGCACCTCGATCGTCATCGTGGCGATCGCCTCGTCGTCCTCGACGTAGAGCACGCGGAGCCGCGGCGGCGTCGATTCGGTCATCCGTCCCCGTCCGATCTGGGGCGGTCGCCCCCTACAGTCTGCTCCACGCTTCGCTGAGTACCCCCCGGAGGATCTGCTCGATCTCGTCGAATACCGCGGGACCGGTCGTCAGGGGCGGCGCCAGCTGGATCACCGGATCGCCGCGATCGTCGGCCCGGCAGTAGAGGCCCGCGTCATAGAGCGCGCCGGACAGAAAGCCGCGCAGCAGGCGCTCGGACTCATCGTCATCGAACGTCGCCTTGGTCGCCTTGTCCTTCACGAGCTCGATCCCGAAGAAATACCCGTCGCCGCGCACATCACCGACGATCGGCAGGTCGGTGAGCTTCTCGAGAGTCGACCGGAAGATCGGCGAGTTCTCGCGCACGTTCTCGAGCAGCGACTCCTCCTCGAAGATGTCGAGATTGGCCATCGCGACCGCCGCGGCGACCGGATGTCCGGCGAAGGTGTAGCCGTGGGGGAAGGTGACATCGCCGTGGGTGAACGGCTCGTAGATGCGGTCGCTGATCATCGTGCCGCCCAGCGGGACATAGCCGCTCGTGGCTGCTTTGGCGAACGTGATCATGTCGGGCTGATAGCCGTAGGCGTCGCACGCGAAGTACTCGCCGATGCGTCCGAACGCGCAGATGACCTCGTCGCTGACGAGCAGCACGTCGTGGCGATCGCAGATCTCGCGCACCCGCTGGAAGTAGCCGGGCGGGGGAGGGAAGCATCCGCCTGAGTTCTGCACCGGCTCGAGAAAGACGGCCGCCACGGTCTCGGGCCCCTCGAACTGGATCATCTCCTCGATACGGTCCGCCGCCCACACCCCGAACTCCTCGGGCGTGGCGCCGGTGAACCCCTGCTCCGCGGCACGGTAATAGTTCGTGTTCGGCACGCGGAAGCCACCCGGGGTGATCGGCTCGAACATCGCCTTCATCGCCGGAAGCCCGGTGACCGCGAGGGCGCCCTGGGAAGTGCCGTGATAGGCGATATTGCGCGAGATGACCTTGTGCTTGCCGGGCTTGCCCTGAAGCTTCCAGTACTGTTTGGCGAGCTTGAAGGCCGTCTCCACCGCTTCACCCCCGCCGGTCGAGAAGAAGACGTGGTTCAGGTCGCCGGGGGCGAGGTCGGCCAGGCGCGCGGCGAGCTCGATCGCCGGGGGATGCGCGTACGACCAGATCGGGAAGAACGCGAGCTGCTCCGCCTGGCGCGCGGCCGTCTCGGCCAGGACCTTCCGGCCGTGTCCGGCGTTGACGACGAACAGCCCCGAAAGTCCGTCGATGTACTTGCGTCCGCCGGCATCCCACACATGATGCCCCTCGCCCCGGACGATGATCGGCACACCCTGCTCCATCGTCGACTGGCGCGAGAAGTGCATCCAGAGGTGGTCCTTCGCCAGCTGCTGCAGCTCGGATTCGGTTCGTTCGGTGCGGCTCATGCGGGTCTCCTCGGCTCTGCCATCGAACCTACCGGCGCCGATCGTTCCGAGGTGCGCCGATAGGCTCGGGTGTCATGGCCACCGGCGCGACGATCCACACTTTCACCGTCCAGTTGGCCGATGTGGACCGCGGCGTCTATGAAGCGCTGACACTCCGTGTGGCCAGGCATCCCTCCGAGACGGATGCCTTCATGGTCACCCGACTTCTCGCCTACCTCCTGGAGTATCAGGACGGCATCGTGTTCAGCGAGGGGATTTCGCAAACCGATGAGCCGGCGGTGCTGGTGCGCGACCGCACCGGCGCCCTCGTCGCCTGGATCGAGATCGGCGCACCCGAGGCCGAGCGGCTGCACTTCGGCAGCAAGGCCGCCGAGCGCACGATCGTGTACACGCACCGCGACCCCGCCAAGGTCGTCGCGCGGTATGCCGGAAAGCGCATCCACCGCGCCGAGGACATCGTCGTGCGCAGCTTCGACGCCGGCTTCGCCGATTCGGCGGCGAGGCTCCTCGAGCGGAGGAACGACCTGTCGCTGTCGGTCACGGAAGGCCAGCTCTTCCTCGACATGGGCGGCGCGACCCTGAGCTCGGGGATCCACGAGAGGGCGATCGTCTGACGCCGTTCGCTGATCGAGTGCCGGCG
>NZ_WOYQ01000055.1:20262-39046 GCF_011620665.1 Microbacterium sp. | reverse complement strand
GCGCAGCCGTCGGTGATGTTTCGCTGATCGAGTGCCGGCGGCGCAGCCGTCGGTGATGTTTCGCTGATCGAGTGCCGGCGGCGCAGCCGTCGGTGTACCGAGATCACTCGGTCCTTCACGTTGTCCACGGGCGAACAAATCTTCGCCTCAATGTCGGTGGACCGGAGTAATCTTCGTATATGTCTTCCACAATCGATTCACTCCAAACGGCGGTGACCGCGTTGGCCGCCGCCTGGCCGATGGAGCGGGTCGAGGGCTGTGACGCTTCGCGTCTGGTAGAGGTGAACAGGCAGATCGGTCATGCGCGGCGCCTGTTGGATGCCGCGGCGTCACAGGTCGCGGCCGAGATCTCCCGACAGTCGCGACCGGAGTTGGGCGTGGATTCCCTCGCCAAGAAGCAGGGGCACCGGTCCGCGAACGTGTTCCTCGCGACGACACTCGGGACGACCACGGGCGATGCCGCGAAACTCATTCAGGTCGGCGCGGCGACCGCACCACGATTGCTGCTTTCTGGAGCGGAAGCGCCCGCACGGCGCCCGCACGTGGGCGAGGCGCTTTCGAAAGGTCTGCTCGGTAAGGATGCCGCGGCAGCGATCATCACCATGCTCGATGGTGTCGAGAGCCGGGCGACGGCCGCCGCGATCGACGAGGCGGAGCAGACGCTCACCGCACAGGCGGCCGGTCTCGACCTGCACGCTCTGCAGAAGGTCCTCGCCCGGGCCGAGGCGTACCTCGATCCGGATGGTCTGGAACCGAAGGAGGCGGACCTGCGTGCGCAGACCGGACTGACGATCCGGCAGGAGCGCACCGGGATGATTATTGTGAACGGGAAGTTCGATCCCGAACGGGGCGCCCCGATCCTGGCCCTCATCGACGCGATCGTCACCGCCGACCTGAATGCGCAGCGCGATGACGCTCGGCAGAAGGGAAGCGGGCTCCCGCCGCGCCCGATCCCGGTGATGCAGGCCGACGCGTTCGTGACGATCTGCGAGCACTACACCGGCTGCGACCGGACGAACCGGACTCTGCCCGGGGCGACGGTCATCGTCCGGGTCAGCCTCGAGGATCTGCAGGCCGGCACGGGCTCAGGGCTCATCGACGGGATCGACCAGCCCATCTGCATCGGCACCGTTCGGCGGATGGCCGCCGGTGGCGGGACCATCCCGATGGTCTTGGGCGCGGACAGTCAGATCCTCGACTTCGGCAAGGACAAACGCTTCTTCACCCACGCACAACGCCTCGCGCTCGCCGAACGCGACGGTGGCTGCGCCGGATGCGGTGCACCGCCGGGACGCACGAAAGCCCACCACATTCGATGGTGGTCCCGAGGCGGACCGACGAACCTCAGCAACGGGGTCCTCCTCTGCACCAGCTGCCACCACCTCATCCACGACCAAGGCTGGGACATCCGCATTGACGGGGTCGGCATCACGGCACACGTATGGCTCATCCCACCAGCCTGGGTCGACCCCACCCGCAGTCCCAGGCCCGCCGCCCGCCGCCGCCACGACTACCTCCCGGCAGCGTAACGAGCGCCCCGCCGATCGAGTGCCGTCTGCCCAATTCCGCTGTTCCTCGCCGATCGAGTGCCGTCTGCCCAATTCCGCTGTTCCTCGCCGATCGAGTGCCGTCTGCCCAATTCCGCTGTTCCTCGCCGATCGAGTGCCGGCGGCGGAGCCGCCGGTGTATCGAGATCACCCGGACCCGACCCCGCGTGCATGCCGGTGGGAGGATGGTCGCATGCCCCAGACCCATCTCATCACCGGCGCCGGGAGCGGCATCGGCCGTGCGGTCGCCCAGCGGCTCGCCGCCCGCGGGGATCGACTCGTCCTCGTCGCCCGCGACGAGGCGCGCGGCGCGGAGCTCGCCGCTCGCTTCGCCGGCTCCCTGGCCGTCACGGCCGACCTTCGGCATCCGGACACGATCGCGGGGGCCGCACCCGGCCTGCCCGACGTCCTCGATTCCGTGATTCACGCGGCCGGCGTCGTCGACCTCGGCCGCGTCTCCGATCTGCCGCTCGACGCGTGGGAGTCGCAGCTCGCCGTCAATCTCGTCTCCCCGGCCGAGCTCACCCGCGTCGCTCTCCCGGCGCTGCGCGCCGCGCGCGGCCAGGTGCTCTTCGTGAACTCCGGTGCGGGGCTGACGGCGCATCCGGAATGGGCGGCGTACGCCGCCTCGAAGCACGGGCTCAAGGCGCTCGCCGACGCGCTGCGCGGTGAGGAGGCGCGTAACGGGGTGCGCGTGACGACGGTGTACCCAGGGCGGACGGCGACGCCGATGCAGGAGCTCGTGCACGAGCAGGAGGGTGTCGCGTACGACCCGACCCGCTTCATCGACCCTGAATCGGTCGCCACAGCCCTTCTCGCGGCGTTGGATCTTCCCGCGGATGCCGTCATCTCCGATCTCTCCGTGCGCCCCGGCCCCCGCTGACGCGTCCCCGCCGGGCGCGATCCCCGATGCGTGCGCGCACGGCATCCGAGGGTCTAGTCTTCGGTGAACAGCCGCCGGGAGGAATGCGATGAGCGACTTCGGAAAGACCACGCCGATCCGCTTGGAGCGCCCCGACGGGAAGGGTCTCGCCACGGGCACCCTCGGCCTGTGGGGATCGACCGTCATCGGCCTGGCATCGACGGCGCCGGTCTACTCCCTCGTCGCGACTCTCGGATTCGTGGTGTTGGCGGTCGGCGGTCAAGCGCCGATCGCGTTCATCATCGCTTTCATCCCGATGCTGTTCATCGCGTTCGCGTACCGCGAGCTCAACAACGAGATTCCCGACTGCGGGACGACCTTCACCTGGGCCACGAAGGCTTTCGGGCCGTGGGTGGGGTGGATGGGCGGCTGGGGCGTCGCCGTGGCCGGAATCATCGTGCTCGCCAATCTCGCCCAGATAGCTTCGGTGTATTTCTGGAACCTCATCGGGTTCGAGTTCGAGAACCGTGACTGGCGCGTCATCCTCGTGGCGGTGCTCTTCATCGCCGCAATGACGTGGGTGAGTTGGCGCGGCGTCGAGATCGGCGAACGCATCCAGAACGTGCTGCTCGCGATCCAGTACCTGGCGCTCGCGATCTTCGTGATCGCCGCGCTCTGGCAGTTCTTCTCCGGCACCGCACCCAACCCGACGCCCTTCGACTGGGAGTGGCTGAACCCCTTCGCCTTCACCGACTTCAGCGGGTTCACCGAGGCTGTGCTGCTCGCCCTCTTCATCTACTGGGGCTGGGACACCTGCCTGGCGCTGAACGAAGAGACGAAGGATCCCAAACGCACCCCCGGGCGCGCCGCGGTGCTGACCACCGTCATCCTGCTCTTCACGTATGTTTCCGTCACGATCGCCGCGATGATGTACGCCGGGCTGGGCGAGAACGGCACGGGGCTCGGCAACGAAGCCAACGCGGACGACTTCTTCCTCGCAATCAAAGACGGCCTGCTCGGCCCGTGGGGCTGGCTGCTGGTCGTCGCCGTCATCATCTCGGCGGTTTCGTCGACCCAGACCACGATCCTCCCCACCGCGCGGGGCACGCTCGCGATGGGCGTCTACCGGGCGCTGCCGGAGCGGTTCAAAACCGTGCACCCGCGGTACAAGACACCGTCGTTCTCGACCCTCGTCGTCGGCGTCGTCGCCGTCTCCTACTACGTCGGCATGACGCTCATCAGCGACAACATCCTCCAGGACTCGATCCTCTCGCTCGGTCTTGCGATCGCCTTCTACTACGCCATCACCGGATACTCGTGCGTCTGGTATTACCGCCGCGACCTCGGCCGATCGGCGCGCGATCTCTGGTTGAAAGGCATCTTCCCCCTGCTCGGCGCCCTGATGCTGACCTTCGCCTTCGTGCAGTCGGCAATCGACATGTACGACGTCGACTACGGGTATTCGAAGCTGCTCGGCATCGGCGGCACGTTCGTCGTCGGGATCGGCTCGTTGCTGATCGGTCTCGTGCTGATGCTGATCTGGTACGTGTACCCACGGTCCAAGCCGTTCTTCGGCGGTGAGAGCCTCAATCGGGAGACGGCCGTGATGGTCCCCGAAGAGCCGGGCGAGTTCATCCGCTCGATCGATGGCGGTATCTGACCGACGGATGAGCGCGCACGCGACCGAGCTGATCGCCGAGGCCCGGACCCGGCTCGCCGATGCTCCCCGCGAGCGCCTGGGGGAATGGTCCGGCCGGCGCAGGGTCCTCGGCATCGGCCGCGCACGGAGAATCGTGCCCGTGGGCGAGGCGTGGCACCTCGGGGTCCTGCTCATCGGACCGGAGGGCGTGGCCGCGACGGGCCAGGTCGTTCGCGCGCGGGCCGAAGCGATCCGTGGCTACACCGCGGAATCGCAGCGTGCGCGCGCCGCAATCGCGGCCGCGGCGAGGCGGGGTGGATTCGCCGAGGGCGAGACGCTCCATCTCTGCTGGGAGCCGGTGGATCTGGATGCTGTGGATGCTGGTGGCAGCTCGGGTCCGCTGTCGATGGTCTCCGGCATACCGCAGATTCGTTGGAGCACGGACGGCGGCATCCGCCCGCTCAGCGACTACCTCGAGGAGCAGCTCGCCCTGCGCTGAAGCCCCCTCGGGGTCACGACCCCGATGTGTCGGCCAACTAGGGTGGGAAGCCGACGCACAGGAGGCGCTCATGCAGGTTTGGCCCGGATCGGCTTATCCCCTCGGGGCGACATTCGACGGCAGCGGCACCAACTTCGCGCTGTTCAGTGAGGCGGCCGAGCGTGTCGAGCTGTGCCTGTTCGGGGACCGGGGAGCGGAGACCCGGGTCGAACTGCGCGACGTCGATGCGTACGTCTGGCACGCTTACCTGCCCACCGTCCAGCCGGGGCAGCGCTACGGCTATCGGGTCTACGGGCCGGCCGATCCTGGTCGTGGACAGCGGTTCAACCCCCACAAGCTGCTTCTCGACCCGTACGCGAAAGCCGTTGAGGGTGAGATCGAATGGGGGCAGTCGGTCTTCGGCTACACCTTCGGCGACCCCGACTCGATCAACACCGACGACTCGGCCCGACAGATGATGAAGGCGATCGTCATCAACCCCTTCTTCGATTGGACGGGTGACCGGCAGCCCAAAACGCCGTACGCCGAATCGCTCATCTACGAAGCGCACGTGCGGGGATTGACGCAGCTGCATCCCGACATCCCCGAAGAGATCCGCGGCACCTACAGCGCGATCGCGCATCCGGCGATCATCGAGCATCTCAAGAAGCTCGGCGTCACGGCGATCGAGCTCATGCCGGTTCACCAGTTCGTCAACGACTCGACGCTTCAGGCGAAGGGCCTGTCCAACTACTGGGGCTACAACACGGTCGCCTTCCTCGCGCCCCAGAACACCTACTCGGCGATGGGGCAGCGCGGACAGCAGGTGCAAGAGTTCAAGGGCATGGTCAAGGCGCTCCACTCGGCCGGCATCGAGGTGATTCTCGACGTGGTCTACAACCACACCGCCGAGGGCAACCACATGGGTCCGACTCTGTCGCTGAGGGGAATCGACAACGAGGCCTACTACCGACTTGAAGACGACGACAAGCGCTACTACACCGACTACACCGGAACGGGAAACTCCCTCAACGTCGGGAATCCGCACGCGCTGCAGCTGATCATGGATTCGCTGCGCTACTGGGTGCTCGAAATGCACGTCGACGGATTCCGGTTCGACCTCGCCGCGACGCTCGCCCGGGAGTTCTACGAGGTCGACCGTCTCGCGACATTCTTCGAGCTCGTTCAGCAGGATCCGGTGGTTTCCCAGGTCAAGCTCATCGCGGAGCCGTGGGATCTCGGCCCGGGCGGCTATCAGGTGGGCAACTTTCCGCCCCAGTGGACCGAGTGGAACGGCAAGTACCGTGACACGGTCCGCGACCTGTGGCGCGGTGAGCCTTCGACGCTCGGCGAGTTCGCGTCGCGCCTCACGGGTTCAGCCGACCTCTATGAGCACTCCGCGCGCAGACCCGTGGCATCCATCAACTTCGTCACGGCCCACGACGGCTTCACGCTTCGCGACCTCGTTTCGTACAACGAGAAGCACAACGAAGCCAACGGCGAGGACAACAACGACGGCGAATCGCACAACCGCTCGTGGAACTGCGGCGTCGAAGGTCCCACGGACGACCCCGATGTGCTGACTCTGCGCGCGCGCCAGCAGCGCAACTTCCTTGCGACGCTGTTGCTCAGCCAGGGCGTGCCGATGATCAGCCACGGCGACGAGCTCGGCCGCACACAGGGCGGCAACAACAACGGGTACGCGCAAGACAACGAGATCACGTGGATCGACTGGGAGCACGTGGACCAGCCGCTCGTCGAGTTCACCGCGGCGCTGGCCCGCCTGCGCCGAGAGCACCCGACCTTCCGTCGCAGCAGGTTCTTCGACGGTCGGCCCGTGCGGCGCGAAGAGGGCGCGCCGGTACCCGATATCGTGTGGCTTCGCCCGGACGGCACGCAGATGCAGCCCGAGGACTGGGGCTCGGGTTTCGGGCGCGCGGTGGGGGTGTTCCTCAACGGGGACGGCATCCGTGAACGCGATCGGCGCGGGCAGGAGATCCACGACGGCCACTTCCTCATCCTCTTCAACGCGGGCGACGAGCAGGTGCAGTTCACGATGCCGCAGGCCGACTTCGGCCCGGAGTGGGAAGTGATCGTCGACACCGCCGGTGGGGCTGCCGACGGTGCACCGCTTTCCGGGGGTGACCACGTGGACCTCGTCGGACGATCGCTCATGGTGCTGCGCGACCATGAGCCGGAACAGCCGGAGGTCGACCATTCGGTCGCCGCGTCGCTCGCCGCGTTCACTGCCCCGATCGACCTCGTGCCGTCGCCGGCGCCGAAGGCCGAGCAACCGAGCGGACGATGACGCGACGCCCCGTCTCGACGTACCGGCTGCAGCTGCGCCCGTCCTTCGATCTGGATGCCGCGGCAGAGGCGCTGCCCTACCTGCGCGACCTCGGGGTCGACTGGGCCTACCTGTCGCCTCTGCTGCAGGCTGCGGCCGGGTCCGAGCACGGATACGACGTCGTCGACCCCACGCGGGTGGACGAGACGCGCGGCGGACCGGCTGCTCTTGCGCGCTTCAGCGCGGCCGCCCGCGCGGCGGGTCTCGGGATCCTCGTCGACATCGTGCCCAATCATCAGGGCGTCGCCATACCCGCGGAGAATCCGTGGTGGTGGGACGTGCTCCTGCGCGGACGTGCATCTCCGCACGCGGGCGCGTTCGACATCGACTGGGAGCACGGCGACGGGCGACTCGTGCTCCCCGTTCTCGGGAGTGACCCGGATGAGGTGCTCGGCGCGGGCGAGATGACGGTTTCGCCCGAGCCCACGGACGACGCTCCGTTCGGCACGGCGCGGTACCACACCCTCGTCCTGCCACTGGCGGAGGGGACCGCGCCACTCCGCGCCACCGCCGATGTCGCCGCCGTGCGAGATGTCCTCGCCCGTCAGCACTGGAGGCTGGTCTGGTGGCGCCGCGACGTGGATCTGCTGAACTATCGCAGGTTCTTCACCGTGACCTCGCTCGCGGGCGTGCGGGTGGAGGTGCCGGAGGTCTTCGACGCGAGCCATGTCGAGGTGGTGCGCTGGATCGACCAGGGAGTCGTCGACGGGCTGCGCATCGATCACCCGGATGGGCTCGCCGACCCCGGCGCGTACCTCGAAAGCCTCGCGGAGGCGGTCGGGTCTGCCTACGTCGTGGTGGAGAAGATCCTGGAGACCGGCGAAGAACTGCCGGGGTGGTGGCAGACCGACGGCACGACCGGGTACGACGCACTCGCCGAGATCGACCGTGTGCTCACTGATCCGGCGGGGGAGGCGGCGTTGACGGCGCTCGACACCCGGCTGCGCGGTGAGGCGCTGGCCTGGCCGGCGCTCATCCACGACACCAAGCGCCTCGTCGCCGACACCGCGCAGGCCGCCGAAGTGGGCCGCCTCGTGCGCTGCCTGCCCGCGGCGGTGCGAGATCGATTCGCCGCCGCCGTGCTGCGCGATGCGCTCGCCGAACTCCTCGCGGCCTTCCCGGTCTATCGCGCCTACCTCCCGGCCGGCACGGAACACATCCGGCATGCCGCGGACGATGCGTCCCGCGCGCGTCCCGAGCTGGCCGACGCGATCGCCGCGATGGAGCCCCTGATCGCAGAGCCGGCCCGGTGCGGCACACAGGAATTCTCTCGGCGGTTCATGCAGACCACCGGACCGGTGATGGCCAAGGGCGTCGAGGACTCAGCCTTCTACCGCTGCACGCGACTCGGTTCGTCGACCGAGGTCGGTGCCGACCCGTCGCAGTTCGCGTTGCCGCCGGCCGACTTCCACGCGGCATCCGCCCGGCGTCAGGCTGCCTGGCCGCACACGCTGACGGCACTGTCGACTCACGACACGAAGCGCTCCGAGGACGTGCGGGCTCGGCTGGCCGTGCTGGCCGAGATCCCTGCCCGATGGTCCGAGGTGCTGCGAAGCCTGCGCGCGATCGCGTCGGCTGGCGATGGCCCGCTCGACGCGCTGCTCTGGCAAGCCGTGGTGGGCGCCTGGCCGGCGAGCCCCGAGCGGTTGCGTGCGTATGCCGAGAAGGCGGCGCGCGAGGGGGGGATCGTCACCACGTGGGCCGAGCCGGATCATGTCGCCGAGAGCCGCGTGCGTGCGGTGGTCGACGCCGCCTTCGGTGCCGCGCAGGGGATCGTCGAGGGGTTCGCCGCTGAGATCATGGCCGCAGGTCGATCCAATGCGCTCGCCGCCAAGCTGCTGCAGCTGGCCGGCCCGGGTGTGCCGGACGTCTATCAGGGCACTGAGCTGTGGGATCTGTCACTCGTCGACCCCGACAACCGCCGCGCCGTCGACTTCGCCGAGCGCCGGAGGCTGCTGGCCCGCCTGGACGACGGATGGATGCCGGAGATCGACGAGTCCGGCGCGGCCAAGCTTCTCGTGACCTCGCGCGCGCTGCGCTTGCGCCGCGACCGCCCGGAGCTGTTCACGCGCTACATCCCGGTGACCGTCGTCGGCGAGGCCGCCGAGTACGCCATCGCGTTCGACCGCGGCGGCGCGCTCGCGGTGGCGACGCGCCTGCCGGTGGGTCTCGCCGCGCGCGGCGGATGGGGTGACACCGTCTTGCTCCGCCGCGCGGGCGACTGTGTCGATGTGCTGACCGGCCGCCGATACTCCGGCGGGGCGCTGCCGATGGCCGACCTCTTGGACACGTATCCGGTTGCGCTCCTTGTCGCGGACTGGCGCGCGCAATCGGTGCGAGCGCGAATCCGGTGACGGCATGTGACGTTCTTTACGCCCCATGAAGCATGAATCGCCCTGAGAGGGCGGCTGTGGTGGGCTGGGAACCCCTCACCGCACACACCAGATGCTGTCTGGCGCCTCCAAGGAGCACTCATGTCCCGAACCACTCGCGTGATCCTCGTGGCGGCCGCGGCCGCCACGCTCGGCGCCCTCGTCGTCGGCTGCTCGTCCGGCAGCGGCGCATCCACTCCCGCTGAAGCGGTCGGCGATCCCGCGCAGGGCGGCACGTTGACCTACCTCGAACCACAGGCGTGGAACACGCTGTATCCGCCGTCGGCTGGCTTCTACCCCAACGGCGGCATCGTGAACAACATCACCGACCGTCTGCTGTATCAGAACCCCGAGACGCTCGAGCTCGAACCGTGGATCGCGACCGCTTACACGGTCAACGACGACGCGACCGCCTACACGTTCGATCTGCGCACCGACGTCACATATTCGGATGGCACGCCGCTGACCGCGGCGAATGTCGTGAAGAACCTCGACCTGTTCGGCCGGGGCGACACCGAACGTGCATTGCCGGTCTCGGAGGCGATCAACAACTACGATCGCGGTGAGGTGGTCGACGGGGACACCGTCTCGTTCTTCTTCACCGCGCCCTCACCCGGCTTCGCCCAGGCCGTCTCGACGATCACTTCGGGACTGCTGTCGGATGCCACGCTGGACCGCACGAGCGAACAGTTCGGGCCCGGCAACGCTAGGGAGATCATCGGCACCGGGCCTTTCGTGATATCCGGAGAAGAGCTGGGCACCTCGACGCGCCTCACCGCGCGTGAGGACTATGACTGGGGCCCGCCGTCACTCGAGCGCCAAGGCGCCGCCTACCTCGATGGCATCGACGTCGTTGTCGCATCCGAAGACAGCGTCCGTGTCGGCACCGTCGTCTCCGGGCAGGCAGAGATCGCCCGAGGGATCGAAGCCCCCGATGAGGCGCAGTTCGCGGCATCCGGGCTTACGCTGCACGCCGCCGGTACGAACGGTGTCAACAATGGGCTCAGCTTCCGCTTCCGCGAGCCGTGGCTCTCCGACCTCAGGGTGCGCCAGGCGCTGATCGCCGGAATCGATCGTCAGCAGATCGTCGACACGCTCTTCACGGAGAACTACCCGCTTGCCACGGGTGCGCTTGCGTCGACCGCCCTCGGCTACATCGACACGTCCGAGTATTACGTCCACGACCCGAAGAAGGCTGCTGATCTTCTCGAGGGCGCGGGGTGGGCGCTGAACAGTGACGGTCTGCGGGAGAAGGACGGCGAGGTGTTGACCTTGACTTTCAACGAGGCCCTGCCGCAGCCTCGCTCCAAAGAGGTCGTGACCTTGATCCAGGAGCAGCTGGGAGACCTCGGCATCACGGTCGATCTGTATGCGGGGGACATGGCCGCGCAGACTGCCGCCGCTGCAGACGGGAGCAGCGTGCAGGTGTATCACTCGATGGTGGGACGCGCCGACTTCGATGTTCTGAAGTCCCAGTACTTCTCGAAGAACCGAAACGCGCTGCTGAACTTCGCGAAGGCCGACGGATCGATCGGCGATGCGCAGCTCGATTCGCTGCTGCAGGAGATCGCATCAGAGCCGACGACGCAGAAGCGTCAGACGGCGTCGGCCGCGGCGCAGGAGTACCTCGCCGAGAACGCCTACATCCTGCCCATCTTCGAGGAACCGCAAGTGTTCGGTCTCACCGACAAGGTGCAGGGATTCGCCACCGAATCCGTCGGACGCCCGTCATTCTATTCGACCTGGCTGGTCGGCTGACGCGTCGCCGTAGGGTGTCGTTCCGCCGGCACCGCACGGCGACGCGTACGACACCGTGAGAGGAGCATCATGACCTATGTGCTGGGCCGTGCCGGCCAGGCCGTCCTCGTGTCGGCCCTGGCCTACACGGTGGCCTACGTGCTGCTGTCCGCGCTCCCCGGTGACGCGATCATCGCCCGCTACGCGAGCCCCGACCTGGGGCTGACGGACGCGCAGATCCAGGCGATCCGCGCGTCCCTCGGCGCTGACGAGCCGCTTCTCACCCAGTACGTCCTCTCGGTCGCGGGGTTCCTGCGCGGCGACTTCGGCTACTCCGTCTCCAGTGGCGCTGCCGTCTCGGACCTCATCGCCACGGCGCTCCCCTCGACCGTGACGCTGGCGGTCCCGGGTCTTCTCCTCGCGATCATCCTGAGCGTGATCATCGCGTTCACGGCCACTTACGGCGCAGGTCGGAACGTGCGCCGTTTCTTCCGCGCAGTGCCGCCCTTCTTCGTCTCGCTGCCGGTCTTCTGGGTCGGCATCATTCTCATCCAGGTCTTCTCGTTCCGTCTCGGTCTCGTCCCCGTCATCGGCGCCGGTCCTGCGCAAGCATTGATTCTTCCCGTCGTCACGCTCGCGGTACCGATCGCCGCTCCACTCGCGCAGGTGCTCATGCGGTCGATCGACGAGGTGCGCGAGCAGCCGTTCGTCACCGTCGTGCGAGCCCGCGGCGCGTCGACGTCGTGGCTTCTGTGGCGCACCGTCGCCCGCAACGCGCTTCTGCCGACGCTCACGATGGCCGGGCTGCTGTTCGGAGAACTTGTCGGCGGTGCGGTCGTGACTGAGACCGTGTTCGCGCGCCCCGGCATCGGTCAGCTCACGGCGCAGGCGGTCGCGAACCGTGACACGCCCGTCCTGCTCGCGGTCGTCGTGATCTCGACGGTCGCCTTCGTCGTCATCAATCTCATCGTCGACCTTCTCTATCCCGTGTTGGATGCCCGCCTCCGCAGCCCGACTCGCCGCTCGCGCACGACCGCGCCGGGCGCGGCGGACGAGCTGACGGTGTCCGGCGAACGGCTCACCGCGGCGGGGGGTGCCAGATGACCATGCTCGCCTCTACCCTGGAGGCGGCCCCGCCCGCCCCTCGTGTGCGAGCGCGCCGCCGCCTCGGCTTCGTGCTGCCTGCGGTGATCATCGTCATCGCTGTGCTCTGGGCGCTGTTTCCGAGCTTGTTCACCACGCAGAGCCCGAGCGAGACTGTCGCAGCGGCGCTGCAGGCGCCGAGTGCCGAGCATTGGTTCGGCACCGATGCCACCGGTCGTGATCTGTATGCGCGGGTCATCTATGGTGCCTCGCAGTCGATCATCGGTGCACTCCTTGCGGTCGCGGTCGGTCTCCTCGTCGGCACCGCCATGGGTGTGGTCGCCGGCGCGGTCGGCGGCGGCGCCGACGACATCCTCATGCGGATCGTCGACGTGCTCCTCGCGATCCCCGCGCTCCTGCTTTCACTCAGTGTCGTGATCCTGCTCGGCTTCGGGACCACGAGTGCCGCGATCGCCGTCGGTGTGACTTCGATCGCGGTGTTCGCCCGCCTTGCACGCGCGCGCGTCGTGAGCGTGCGGGTCAGCGAGTTCGTCGAGGCTGCATACGGGTCGGGAGGAACATTCTTCGCCGTTCTGTGGCGGCACATCCTGCCGAATTCTCTGACGCCGGTCATCGCGCTCGCCGCACTTCAACTCGGCTCAGCGATCCTGCAGATCTCCACGCTCGGGTTCCTCGGCTACGGCGCACCTCCGCCCACACCGGAATGGGGACTGCTCATCGCCGAGGGCCGCAACTACGTCGCGACGGCATGGTGGCTGACCGTTCTCCCCGGCGTCGCGGTGGTCCTGGTCGTGCTGGCCACCAACCGGCTCAGTCAGGCCATTCAGGGACGGGGTGCCGCATGAGCCCACAGCCGCTGCTGTCCATCCGAGACCTCGCAGTGCAGTACCGGACGCGTCATGGTCCGGTCGACGCGGTGCGCGGCGTCTCGCTCGAGGTGGAGGCGGGCACCGTGACCGCCCTCGTGGGCGAGTCGGGATCGGGCAAATCCACGATCGCCCAGTCCGTGATCGGTCTGCTCGCCGGCAATGGTCGGGTCTCTCGCGGCCGCATCATCCTGAATGAGCGCACAAACGGGGTGACCGATCTCGTGGGACTCTCGGAGAAGAGCTGGCGACGTCTTCGCGGGCGCTGCATCGCTCTGATCCCTCAGGACCCCGGCAACTCGCTCAACCCCGTCGCAACGATCGGCTGGAGCGTCGGTGAGGCGCTTCGCATCCATGGATGGAAGGAGCGCCGGAAGATCCATTCCCGCGTGCTGGAACTGCTGGATCGTGTCGGGATCGACGACCCGGAAGCGCGGGTGCGGCAACATCCGCACGAGCTGTCGGGGGGCATGCGCCAGCGCGTCTTGATCGCAGCGGCCCTGGCCCTCGAACCCGAATTGATCATCGCCGATGAGCCGACGAGCGCACTCGACGTGACGGTGCAGCGGACGGTGCTCGACCTGCTCGACGACGTGCGCACGGCGTCGGGCGCCGGCATCCTCTTCATCACCCACGACCTCGCGGTCGCCGCTGACCGCTCGGACCAGATCGTGGTCCTCCGCGCTGGGCAGGTGCAGGAGGCGGGACCGTCCACTTCGGTTCTGACCCGGCCGGTCGCGGAGTACACGCGTACGCTGCTCGCCGATGCGCCCTCGCTCACGAGCATCGTCGAACGGACGCCGCCGGTGGTGGATGCCCAGGCGCGCCCGCTCGTTGAGGTCACCGGCCTCACGCAGGAGTTCGCACGACGTGGGCGTACGCCGCTGCGGGCGGTCGATGACGTTTCGTTCGTCGTCGTTCGGGGCACGACGCATGCGCTCGTCGGGGAATCGGGCTCGGGCAAGACGACGACGGGCCGCAGCATCGCCGGTTTCAACCAACCGACGAGCGGCGTGATTCGTGTGGGCGAGACCGACGTGACGGCGCTGCGGTCTCGGCGCGCGTTCCACCGGACGACCCAGTTGGTCTATCAGAATCCCTTTGCGTCGCTGGATCCGCGACAGTCCGTCACGAGCATCCTGACCGAGCCGCTGCGGAACTTCGGGATGGGCGACCGGACCGACCGGGTCGAGCGAGCGCGTCATCACCTCGACCTCGTCTCTCTCCAGCCCGAGATCGGCGCTCGGTATCCGCAGGAGCTTTCCGGCGGGCAGCGTCAGCGGGTTGCGATCGCGCGGGCGCTGATCGTCGAGCCGGAGCTCGTGGTGCTCGACGAGGCCGTGTCGGCGCTCGACGTCACGGTGCAGGCTCAGATCTTGCGGCTGCTCGCGCGACTGCAGACCGAACTCGGCCTGACGTATGTCTTCATTTCGCACGACCTCGCGGTCGTCCGGCAGATCTCCGACACGGTCTCGGTGATGCAGCGCGGTCGGCAGGTCGAGTGCGGGCCCGCCCAGCACGTGTTCGATGTTCCCCAGCACGAATACACCCGGCAGCTTCTGGCCGCCATCCCCGGCGCCTCGTTGCGCTCCGGGTACACCGATCCCGCCGGCGCGACCCTTCGCGCCGACATCTCATGAAACGGCAGGTGCATATATGACCGGACCACGGCTCGGGTTCTTCACTCGGCTCCTCGAACCGGTGCCCGCCGCCGACCGCTATCGGTTTGCACTCGAGCAGATCGATCAGGCCGAGCGCTCGGGCTTCGCGTCCGCCTGGGTGGCGCAGCACCACTTCGGCGAGGATGAGGGCGGACTGCCCTCCCCCTTCGTTCTGCTGGCCGCAGCCACGCAGCGCACATCCCAGATCGCATTGGCCACGGGCGTCGTGACTCTTCCGATCGATGACCCGCTGCGCGCTGCGGAAGATGCGTCAGTGCTCGATCGGCTCAGCGGCGGGCGCGTGCAGCTCGGCGTCGCGTCAGGCGGAACGCCCTCGTCGTTCGCGGCCTTCGGGCAGGATGCCGACCGTCGTAGCGACATCTTCTCGGATCACCTCGAGGTCTTCACCGAGGCGCTCGCCGGGCGGGGAGTGCGGGGAACCTCCTCCCGCATCTATCCGCCCGGCGGAGATCTCTCCGAGCGGATCTGGCAGGCGACGTTCTCGATCGAGGGCGGACGCCGCGCCGGGCGGAACGGTGACGGACTGATGCTCTCGCGCACCCAGCCACGCCGCCCCGAGGCCCCCGATGCGCCGCTGCATGAGGTGCAGCTGCCGATCATCGACGCCTATCGCGAGGCGCTCCCGTCGGGAGCCCCCGTGCGCGTGCTGGCTTCCCGTACTGCTCTGGTCGTCGACGAGGGTGACCGCACGCGCGCGCTCGAGCTCGCAGAATCGGGCCTGCGGCACCTCGCCGAGACGATGTTCAGCATCGATACGACGGATCTCGACATCGACGCGCTCATCCGCATCACCGATACCCACGTGGGCACGGTCGACGAAGTGGTCACATCCCTCGCTGCCGACACGTCGCTCCGAGCCGCCAGCGACGTGTCGTTCCAGGTCCATTCGATCGCCGCGACGCACGAGCTGACCCTGCGGTCGCTGCAGCTGCTCGGAGAGCAGGTGGCTCCCCGCCTCGGATTCGCCACGGGTCCCGAGGCCGCCCGTGACCTCCACGGGGCTCATCGCCCCCTCGCCGTCACACATCGCTCGGAAGGAACCTCATGACCGCCGCCGCCGACATCATCGACCTGCTCGCCGGCATCAGGCCCGGTGATGCGCTCGACGCCCTTCGGCATCAGCGGCCGCAGGCACGCGAGAACGCACAGCGCAGTTTTCAGGCACTGCTCGAACCGGCGGATGCCGGAAGCTTCCCGCTCGCGGAGAGGTACGCCATCGCGGCGTTCGTCGCACACGTGCACGGCTTTGCGGCAGCATCAGATTTCTACGGTGACCTGCTCGGCGACGAAGCACCGGAGCTCGTGGCAGCCGTCGCAGCAGCTGCGCGCAGCGGTGCCGCGACCGGCCCTTACGGCGTCTATCGCGAGCCAGAGCTGCGGGCCGAAAGCACAGCGGGCCCGCACTGGACCGCCGAAGCCGGACTCGGCTCGCGCTTGGCGGCCGGGCTCACGCACGCGCACCTGCTCGTTTTTCGCCCGCGCGAGTCGAGCCCCGAAGCGCTGCAGAAGCTCGCCGATGCCGGATGGAGTGCCGATGACGTCGTGTCGGTGTCGCAGTTGGTGGGCTTCCTCAGCTTCCAGCTGCGGGCCGCGTGGGCTCTGCGCATCCTCTCTCGCACGCCCGCGGCATCCACCCCCGCACGGACCGGTGAAGGAGCCTGACATGACCGCCCGGATCACTGAATACCCCGACCTCGTTCGCCCGGATGCCTTCACGCAGCAAGGCCTGGGCTGGGTGCCGTGGCTGCAGCCGGTCGCGGAGCAAGACCTCACGGACCGGCAGCGCGATGCCCTGATCGAGCCTGCGCGCGCGAAGATGCCGTACTTCCGGCTGCTCGTACGTGACCCCGGCGCGCTGCACGCGCGGACGCTCACTGACCTCGACATCTTCTTCAACGTCACTGGCGGCATCGGCCGCGCCGAGCGCGAACTGGCTGCCGCCGCGACCTCGCGGCGCAACGGCTGCGTGTACTGCGCATCGGTCCACGCCGCCGCCGCGACCCGCGAGTCTGGCCGGGAGGCCGATGTTCAGCGCCTGCTCGACGAAGGCGTGGGCGCCGAGCTCGGAGACGCTGTCTGGAACGCGGTGACGGCGGCATCCGTCTCCCTCGCCGGAACACCCCTTGCGTTCGGAGCTGCTGACATCACGCGCCTCCGGGATGCAGGCTTGGACGAGAGCCAGATCATCGACGTCATCAACGGTGCGGCGTTCTTCAACTGGGCGAACCGGCTCATGCTTTCGCTCGGAGAGCCCGAAGTCCCCTCCCGTCGACGAGGGGACGCTTGAGAGTTCCCGTTCCTCTCGATCCCGAGAGCACGGCAGGATGGTCGGATGAGCATCGAGGTGTGGGCGCCCCGCGCCGCGCGCGTGCGGCTGCGCCGCCCCGGCCGCGCCGACATCGACCTGACGGCGGCGGATGCCGGATGGTGGCGCGCGGCGGTCGTCCTGGGACCGGGGGATGAGTACGGCTTCGTGCTGGGCGAGGGTGATCGGGTCCTGCCCGACCCACGCTCCCGTCGCCAGCCGCACGGAGTCCACGCGCTGTCGGCCGTCGACGACCCCGCCGCCTTCGCGTGGACCGACAGCGACTGGCACGGACGACAGCTGGCCGGAGGCGTGATCTACGAGCTCCACATCGGCACTTTCACGCCCGAGGGCACGCTCGACGCGGCGACCGCGAAGTTCGACCACCTCCGCGACATCGGCGTCACCCACGTCGAGCTCCTCCCGGTGAATGGCTTCAGCGGTACGCACAACTGGGGCTACGACGGCGTGCTCTGGTACACGGTGCACGAGGCCTACGGCGGCCCGGAGGCCTATCGCAGATTCGTCGACGCCGCACACCGTGCGGGGATCGCCGTCATCCAGGATGTCGTCTACAACCATTTCGGGCCCTCCGGCAACCACCTGCCCGAGTTCGGCCCGTATCTGCGTGACGGTCACGACACGACGTGGGGTGCGAGTGTGAACCTCGATGAGCGCGCCGTGCGCGACTACATTCTGGACAACGCCAGGATGTGGCTCGTCGACTTCCATGTCGACGGGCTGCGGCTGGATGCCGTCCACGCCCTGCACGAGTCGGGGGACAGCCCCGCGCATATCCTGCGTGAGCTCGGCGAAGCGGCCGACGCGCTGAGCGCCCACGTCGGGCGTCCGTTATCCCTCATCGCGGAGAGCGACCTCAACGACCCCGTGATGATCCTTCCGCGGGAGTCCGGGGGCTACGGCCTGGCCGCGCAGTGGCTCGACGACTGGCACCATGCCGTCCACGTCGCCGTCACGGGCGAGACCGACGGATACTACGCCGACTTCGCCGCCCTGCAGGCGGTGCCCAAGACCTGGACCGGCGGGTTCTTCCACGACGGGACGGTCTCGACCTTTCGCGGGCGCGCGCACGGCATCCCACTCCCGCCCGACGTGCCCTCGTGGCGGCTCGTGACATTCGCCCAGGACCACGATCAGATCGGAAATCGTGCGGCGGGCGACCGCCTGAGTGCGACGCTTTCGTCGCGGCGCCTCGCCGTCGCGGCGGTACTCACGATGACGACACCGGGCACGCCGATGCTCTTCATGGGCGAGGAGTGGGGGGCGTCCACCCCGTGGCAGTTCTTCACATCGCACCCCGAACCCGAGCTGGCTGCCGCGACCTCTGCGGGGCGCAAAGCGGAGTTCGCCGCTATGGGGTGGGACGAATCCCTCGTGCCGGATCCGAACGATCCGGCCACGTTCATCCGGTCCAAGCTCGATTGGACCGAGGTCGGCGCCCGGCCGCACGCCGATCTCCTCGATCTCTATCGCCGCCTCGCGCACCTGCGGCGCGCGCATCCCGACCTCACGGATCCGCGTGCGGAAAGCCGAGGCGCGAGCGCCGCCGAGGCGCCCGGCGGCCAAGTCTACGAACTCCAGCGCGGCGGGGCCCGTGTGCTCGTGAACCTCTCGGAAGAGCCGTGGCGCGTGCCGCTGCGCGAGGGAGAGACGGTGTGGCTGGCCACGGACACCGTCGATTCGGCATCCGGAGTCCTCGTGATCGCGCCGGATGCCGCGGTCATCGCCGGCGCGCCGCGCCCGCTGCCGTGACCCGGTCGATCACGCCGGATCTGCCGATCGCCGGATCGCCCGATCGCCCGATCTGCCGATCGCCGGATCGCC
>NZ_WOYQ01000055.1:0-20162 GCF_011620665.1 Microbacterium sp. | reverse complement strand
GATCTGCCGGATCTGCCGGATGCTCCTCGGTATGTCCCACTCTCAGTGGTGCATGTCCCAGTTTTGGTCGCTGCGGGCGGTCCGCAACGACCGGAAGTGGGACAAGGGGCCGCTGGGTCAGAACTGTTCGGCGAATGCGCGAAGGATGCGGGGCGGCTCGGTGATGGAGGATGCCCGCACCGTCATCGCGATGCGGTCGTAATCCCCCGTATCGAAGTAGCCGTCGTCACGGTAGACGGCCATCCGCTCGATGAACGCCTCGGCGGTGGGTTCGGGGTGGAACTGCGTCGCGTAGAGACGGTCGCCGACCCGGTACGCCTGCACGGGGCAGCTCTCGTTCGTCGCGAGCAGCACGGCACCCGTCGGCAGCACGCCGGTCCCTTCCTTGTGTGCGGTCAGGGCCGAGAAGGACTCGGCCAGTCCTGCGAACAATCGGTCGCGCCGCCCGTCGTCGGTGAGTGCGACACGCGCGGGGCCGGTGTCCTCGGGGTAGGCCCGGGAGACCTCGCCGCCGAGCGCCCGGGTCACCACGCCGATCCCGAAGCAGGTGAACAGCGCCGCAGTGTCGGCCGCCGCGGCTCGTTTCGCGATGCGCGCGAGATCGGCCTCGAGACGCTGCTGCACCACGTTCTTGGTCGACTCGGGGTCGCTCACGTTGAAGGGGCTTCCGCCCACGACGAACCCACGCCAGCGATCCCACGCGTCCTCGGGCAGGGGATCGCGGACGAGGTCCCAGCGATCCAGATCAGGTGCGCGCATCGCGGAGCGAAACGACGCGAACTCGGCCTCGGCCGCGCCTTCCTGGGGGCGAGCACAGATGTAGACCAGCGGTGCCATGGCCTCGAGTCTATCCGCGCGGAGGTGTGCGTCAGCGTGATGTGTTCGCCGTGCGACCCCGGACGATCCCGACGAAGGTGTCGACGAGCGCACTGTCGGCATCCTTTCGCCATGCGATGCCGACCGGGGTGAGCGAGCCGTCCGCCAGAGGCCGCCAGGCCGTGTCCCTCCGATGATGGAGCCGGGCGAGTGACATGGGAACGATGACGATCCCGATCCCCGTCGCAACGAGCGCGATCGCATCCTCCGTCGTCTCGGGCGGTGCGAAGGCGCCGGTGGCGGTGTCCGGCACATCCGGGGTGAGGATGGCGTCACGCGAGACGATGACCACCTCGCCAGCGAGATCGGCGAGGCGGAGCTCATCGGCGGCGGTCAGATGCGAGTCAGAGGCGCAGACGACGACCGGCATTTCGGCATAGAGCGGGATTATGTGGAGGCCGTCGGACTCGATCGGCATGCGCACGAGTGCGACGTCGACGGTCTCGCTGAGCAGTGCGTCCCGCTGACCCGAGAGGGTCAGCGGGACGAGCTGGAGCGGCGTGCCGGGCATGCGCTCCCGCCACCGGTCGATCCAGGTTCCCGGTGTCGCGCCGGGCGCCGCGCCGACTCGGAGGGGCCCCGCGGGCACGGATACCGTCTCTGGCGCGGCCATCGGCTTCTTCGCCGGTGATTTCCGCGCGGCCGTGCCGGCGGAGGTTCGCGCCGGTCGGCGACCGCCGCGCTGAGAGCCGCCGCTCGCCTTCGCCATGGTCTCAGCGTATCCGCGGGGCCACGGAAGCGGCCCGGATCTGCTTCGCGTCGTAGCGCGGCGTGGTGGCTGACGTCGAGTCGGATCCCACGCCTCAAGGGCAGCTACGCGGCGAGGCGCAGTCCGCGCCTGTCAGTCGCGACCTGCTCTCCGTCCGCGACCTGCTCGTCGTCTCCGATCAGCGAGTCTCCCGCGACACGTGCGCGGGCTCCGATGATGGTCCGTACGCCGATCTTGGCGCGCGCGCCGATTGCCGCACCGGCACCGATGCGCGCGTGCGGAGCGATCTCAGCTTCCGCGCCGATGACTGCGTCGGGCTCGACCCAGACGCCGCGGCCGATGTGGACACCGGCGGCGACCTGCGCGCCCGGCTCGACGTACGCTCCCACCTCGATGATCGCGCTGGCGTGCACCTTGGCGCCCTGCGCGATCAGGCCCCGCCCGTTCGCGTGCTTGCGATAGCGCAGCGTCTCGCCGTGGTCGTTCTCGATGTCGATGTAGTTCTTGCCCACTGAATCCTCCCGAGATTTGAGACAACGGCGAGTGCGCCGCATTCATTCCCGCAGGCGTGCCGGACGACACAGGCAGCAGCAGGTGCCGGGGTAGGCTCACCGGGTGAGCACGTCCGAGCCCGACTCCGACCCGACGATCGGCGCGTCGCTCGTGTTCGATGCGAAAGTGAATGAGCACACCGTCGCGGAAGACGTGCTGGGCATCCTGACGGGGACCTTCCTCGCCTCGCTCGGACTCCACATGCTGCACGCCTCGGGGGCTGTGACGGGCGGCACCGCGGGCCTCTCGCTGCTCATCGGCTACGCCACGGGCTGGCCGTTCTGGGCGCTGTTCACGCTGATCAACGTGCCGTTTGCGCTGCTCGCGGTCTGGCGCAGAGGATGGGACTTCACCCTCCGCACGGTCGTCTCCATCGGTCTCGTCTCGGGACTCGCCGTCGTCCATAGCGCGCTCTTCCCGATCACGGGCATCCAGCCGCTCTACAGCGCTCTCGGGGGCAACCTGCTCGCGGGGGTCGGCGTGCTGATTCTCTTCCGCCATCGCTCCAGCATCGGCGGCATCAACATCATCGGTCTGGAGGTGCAGGACCGCACCGGCTTCCGGGCAGGCTGGACCATGATGATCTTCGATCTGATGATCATTCTGGTGGCGCTCCTGGTCGTTCCCTGGCCGAATGTGCTGATGAGCGCGGCGGGTGCGGTTCTGCTCAACCTGGTTCTCGCGCTGAACCATCGTCCCGGTCGCTACCTCGGGCACTGATTCAGGTCTGGCAGCGGGGGCACCAGAACACGGTCCGCCCGCCCGGCGGCTCGGCGCCCAGCGAGGTGCGCAGGATCACCGAGCCGCAGCGCCGGCACGGCAGGCGGTCGCGCCCGTATACCCATGTCTGATGACCTCGCCGCGCGTCACCCGTGAAGGTGCGATGCGCGCGATCGCGGTTCGCGCGGATCATGCGGGCTCCGGTCTCGACAAGGGCGAGCGCATCGACCGTGGCGGCCGGCCTCGAGGGCAGGATGCCGCGGACGAACAGCAGTTCGTTGACGTATTCGTTGCCGAGCCCCGCGAGGTTGCGCTGATCCAGCAGCGCGACATGGACGGCGCGGGGGTCGCTGCCGACACGCCGGGCGGCCCGCGCGGCGCGGGCGAGGTCCCAATCCGGACCTAGAGGGTCGGGGCCCAGGTGACCGACGGCGCGCGCCTCGTCAGCTGTCGGCAGGACTTCGACCATCGCGAGGTCGAAGCCCACGGCGTCTGCTCCCGCAACGCCGACGATCGCGCGGGCACGGGATGCGGAGGTTCGCCAACGTTCTCCGGAGGTGTAGAGGTGCCACCCGCCCTCCATCTTCAGATGGGAGTGCAGGGTGCTCTCGCCGATGCGGATGAGCAGGTGCTTGCCACGCGATACGACGTCACGCACGCTCTCGCCGACGAGGTCGGCAGTCGCGCTCTGAGGTACACGGATGTCGAACCGCGTGACCTCACGCCCCGCGAAAGCGTCATGCAGACGTCGTGCCGTACGGAAGACCGTGTCACCCTCGGGCATCGTGACCGCCGGAAAGGCCGTTGTGCTCGCGCTCAGGCACGAGCGACGACCTTGCGCAGAGTCAGTCCCCGCGCTGATTCGACGAACCCGGCATCGCGCAGGGCACGGCCCGCCGGAGTGCCATAGACGAAGGTGCCCGAGACCTGCTCGATCGTGAGGGTTTCGAGGTGCCGGCCGCGCACGGTCTCGACCAAGCCGCGCGCGGCCGCGGCCAACAGTGCCTCGTCGTCGGTGAAGGCGAGTGCTGACTTCCCGCCACGCTCGAGATAGAGCACGAGCCCCCCGTCGACGAGCGTGACGAGTCCACCGGCCTTGCGCCCCGGGCGATGGGTCACGCCCTCCAGGGCCGGCCAGCCGAGCGCGGCACCGTACGGGTTGGCAGGATCGGTCGCGGCCAGAGTGACGGCATGCAGCGGAGCCGGGTCCGGGATCCCGGCGAAGCTGCGGAGCCGGTCGACCGTCGCGGAAGCGGCGAACTGCGCGGCACCCAGGCGCTCGATGAAGTAGCCCCGGCGCGCGTGACCGGCATCCTCGAACCCAGCCAGCACCCGGTACGCCTGGGCGAAGCCGCCGACGGCGCCTTCGGCCTGCACCGAGCCGCGCGTCAGGATGCCGTAGCGCTCGAGCAGCAGGCCCGCCGATGCGGTCGCGCGGAGCGCGGGATCGCCATCCGCCGAGGGAAGGATCGACCAGCGTCCTCCTCCTATGGGAGGCGGACGGCGCGGAGCCGTCGTCTGCGGGGTCGCCGCGAGTGACGTGCCGCGGAACACGCGTGCCCGGGGCGCACGGCGGGCCGCGCGGTGCGCCTGAGAGCCGCCGCCCAGAAGGGCGCGGACGGGCGCGAAGGTGTCGTTCGTGACGCGTCCCGACCAGGTGAGGTTCCAGAGGGCGTCGATGACGGACTGCTCGGATTCCGCGCCCGTCATCGCACTGAGCTGAGCGGCGAAATATGCTCCTCCGTCGGCGAGCTCGGCGAGCAGATCCCGTTCGAGCGGAGTCTCGGGTTCGGTTCCGGTCGGCGCGGCGAGCGTCAGCGGTGCGGTGTCGACCGGGTGCAGCGCGATCCATCCGTCGCGCCCAGGGAGCGACCCGTGTCCGGACCAGAGGACCTCGCCGGTCGAGGTGAGTTCGTCGAGCAGCGCGGGGGAGTAGTCCGTCACCCGCGTCGGCAGGATGAGCGATTCCCAAGCGCTGGCCGGAAGCGGGATGCCCGCCAGCTGCTCGATCGTCGCGAGCGCGCCGTCGATTCCGTTGAGTCGCTGCCCATCGGCGTGCTGCCAGACCGGCAGGAACCGAGCGAACGCTTCAGGGGCGACCGGCTCGACGGTGCCGCGGATGGCGGCGAGCGAGCGCAGTCGCAGACGGCGCAGCACTTCCGTGTCGCACCACTCCGGATCGCCGTCACCGGCGCTCGCCGCAAGGAAGAATCCGCTCGTCACGCGCCCCTGAGACTCGAGGCGCTGCAATGCCTGGCGGGCTACGGCCGTGCCGATGCCGAGCCGGGTCGCCACATCCCCGGCGCGGAACGGCCCGTGGGTGCGGGCGTGACGTGCGATCAGGTCGCCGAGCGGATCTGGCAGCGGCTCGAGGAACACCGTGGGGATGCCGACCGGCAGCGCGATCCCGAGTGCATCGCGGAGCCGCCCGGCATCCTCGACTGCGGCGACACGATCGGACCCCGCGATCGCGACGCGAATCGCACGCCGCGCCGCGACGAGCTCTTGCAACAGGACGTCGGCGGCCGGGTCGTCGCCGTCGAGGCGTGCGGCGGTGTCGTCGGCAGCCAGTGGGCCGAGGATGCGCAGAAGATCGGCGACCCCTTCGAGACCGCGCGCTCGTCGCGCCGGATCGAGGCGCTGGGCTTCGCGTTCGAACTGCGCGATGACGCCGGGGTCGAGGAGCTCGCGCATCTCGACCTTGCCGAGAAGTTCGGAAAGAAGGGCGGGGTCGACAGACAGCGCCGCCGCACGGCGCTCGGCCAGCGGCGAGTCGCCCTCATACATGAAGGCGCCGACATATCCGAAGAGCAAGTCACGCGCATACGGCGACGGCTGGCTCGTCGTGGTCTCGACGAGCCGGATTCGGCGGTCGCCGATAGAACGGGCGATGCGCAGCAGCGCGGGAAGGTCATAGACGTCCTGGAGCACCTCGCGCAGCGTCTCGAGGATGATCGGGAACGTCGGGTGGTTCTTGGCGACCTCCAGCAGTTGTGCCGACTTCTGCCGCTGCTGCCAGAGGGGCGATCGCTTGTTCGGGTTGAGGCGGGGGAGCAGCAGCGCCCGCGCGGCGCATTCGCGGAACCGCGATGCGAACAGGGCCGACCCGCCGACCTCGTCGGTCACGAGCTGTTCGAGCTCGTCCGGCTCGAAGACGAACAGTTCGGCCCCGGGCGGCTCCGCTTCGGCATCCGGCACGCGGGCGATGATCCCGTCATCGCTCGCAACCGCCGAGCCCTCGACTCCCAGCCGCTCCCGGATGCGGGCATTGACCGCGAGTGCCCACGGCGCGTGCACGTGCATGCCGTACGGGGAATGCAGAATGACCCGCCAATCCCCGACCTCGTCGCGCGACCGCTCGACCGTGAGCGTCCTGTCGGTCGGGAGGGTCCCGGTGGCTTCGCGCTGCTCAGCGAGGTAGGCCAGCAGATTGCCGATCGCGTTGTCGTCCAGGCCCGATTCGCGCAGGCGCGCGGTCGCCTTCTCGGGCGTGGATGCGGCGACCTCGCGGGAGAATCTGCCGAGCGCCTCTCCGAGCTCGGCCGGGCGCCCCAGGCCGTCACCGTGCCAGAACGGCAGCTTGCCGGGCTGGCCGAACGCGGGAAGGACGTTGACCCGGTCGTGGGTGATCTCGACGATTCGCCACGACGTCGTCCCGAGCGTGAAGACGTCGTTCACGCGCGACTCGTAGACCATCTCCTCGTCGAGCTCGCCGACGCGCGCATTGCGGGTCTCTCCCGCGACGAACACGCCGAACAGGCCACGGTCGGGGATGGTGCCGCCGCTGGTCACAGCCACCCGCTGCGCGCCCGGCCGTCCCGTCAGCGTTCCTTCGTCGCGATCCCAGACGACGCGAGGGCGCAGCTCGGCGAACTCGTCGGAGGGGAAGCGCCCGGCCAGAAGGTCGAGCGTGGCCTCATACGCCGAGCGTGGGAGGGTGCGGAACGGCGCGGAGCGTGTGACCGTCTCGAACCAGTCTTCGACCGCGATCGGTCCGAGTGCGCAGGCGGCGATCGTCTGCTGCGCCAGGATGTCGAGGGGATTCTGCGGTACCGAAATCGCCTCGATCTGGCCGGCCAGCATCCGCTCGGTCACCACCGCCGTGTGCAGTACATCTCCGCGGTGCTTCGGAAACAGCGCCGCACGACTGACCTCCCCGACCTGATGGCCGGCGCGGCCCACGCGCTGAAGGCCTGATGCGGCCGATGGCGGTGCCTCGACCTGGATCACGAGGTCGACCGCTCCCATGTCGATTCCGAGTTCGAGGCTCGAGGTCGCGACGACGCAGCGCAGGATGCCGGACTTCAGCTCGTCCTCGACGATCGCACGCTGCTCTTTCGACACGGAACCATGGTGGGCTTTGGCCAATTCGGCCGGGGCGCCCGCGGAGGCCCCCGCCTGCGCCATCATCGCCGCCGGGGGCTTCCCACCCGGGGAACCTGACCCCGTCGACGGGTCGAGCCGCTCCGCATAGATCTCATTCAGGCGACCCGTGAGCCGCTCCGCGAGCCGGCGCGAATTGGCGAACACGATCGTCGAGCGATGAGCGAGGACGCGGTCCACGATCGCTTCCTCGACGTGCGGCCACACCGAGCCGGTGACGTCCGTCGGCCCGGTCGAGGCGAACCAGTCGTCGTCGCCGCTCGCCGCGCTGTCGTCGCCCGCGGGTGCGGCTCCGGCATCCGATCTCGGCGGGGGTGGTGGATGCACCATGTCGTCCATCGGCACGATGACCGACAGGTCGAACGTCTTGGTGGCACGCGGCGCGACGATCTCGACCGGCGCCGATCCGCCGAGGAACCGGGCGACTTCGTCGATGGGCCGAACGGTCGCCGACAGACCGATCCGCTGCGCAGGACGCTCGAGAAGCGCGTCGAGCCGCTCCAGGCTGACGGCCAGATGAGCCCCCCGCTTGGTGGCGGCGACCGCGTGCACTTCGTCGATGATCACGGTGTGGACGCCGCGCAGGGTCTCTGCCGCTTGGCTCGTGAGCATGAGGTAGAGCGATTCGGGCGTCGTGATGAGGATGTCGGGCGGATCGGCGACGAGCTTGCGCCGGTCAGCCGAAGGTGTGTCTCCCGAGCGGACTCCGACTGTGATCTCCGGCAGGGGGGAGCCCGATCGCCGTGCCGATTGACCGATGCCGACGAGCGGCGAGCGGAGGTTGCGCTCGACGTCGACGCCGAGGGCCTTCAGCGGTGAGATGTAGAGCACGCGGGTGCGCGGGACGGCATCCTTGTTCTTCTTGGTCTTCTTCTCGATCGTGGCCGCCGGGGCATCGCGGCGGTCGTGGAAGACCCGATCGATCGCCCACAGAAACGCCGACAGCGTCTTGCCCGAGCCGGTCGGGGCGACCACGAGGGCGTGCTTGCCGCTGGAGATCGCCTCCCAGGCGCCCTCCTGGGCTGCCGTGGGCTGCGCGAAGGCGCCGCGGAACCAGTCCTGCGTGGCAGGACCGAACCGCGCGAGCACATCGGCCATCCCCCCATCTTCGCCCGGCCCACCGACATCCGGGCTCCCTCTTCTCCCTCTTCTCCCTCTTCTCCCTCTTCTCCCTCTTCTCCCTCTTCTTCCCCTCGCCGGGCTCATTCCGCGGTCACCGGTGACACTTCGCGACCGGCGAGCGGATCGCGGCCGCGCTCCCCGGTCGCAAGGTGCGGTCACAGGCGGCAAATTGCGACCGGGGAGTGGGGCGGTCGAGGGTGGGTATGCGGTCGCCTCGGATATCGCGGTGCAGCTCGATCGCCAGGTCTGGCGCGGGCGGCTGCAGAAGCCGTCAGCGCAGGATCACAGCGCAGGCCTGATCGGCGCTTCCCGGTACTCGGGACAGGGCCCGAAGCTCCTATGCGGGTTGCGCGCCCAGCGCGAGGCGCGCGCGGAGGAACGCCACGACATCGTCGAGTTCGTCCTGCGAGATGCTGTGCGCGAGCCCCGGGTAGACCCGACCGGTGAGTTCGACGTGTCCGGGGAGCCACTGACTGGTGTGCGCGACGCGCTCCTGCGGGATCACGTCGTCGCGCGCACCGCGTCCCCAGAAGACCGGGGGCCGGACTTCGGCCAGCGCAGCGTCGGTCGGCAGCGGCTCGTCGGCGACGAAACCCGCGAGCGCCACCGCGAAGTCGAATCGGCTCGGCTGCAGTCGCAGGGCCTGAAGGGAGACGACGGCGCCCTGCGAGAACCCGAGCAGGCCGATGGTCTCAGCATCCGTGTGTCCATCAATCCAGCTGAGCAGGCGCTCGCCGGCCGCGGTTGCGGCGTCGCCCCGCCGCGCGTGCACTCCCTCGACCGGGAACCACGACCAGCCCGGCGCCGGAAACGGCGGTGCGAGAGGGGCCCGGACGGCGGCGACGACGAACTCTTCGGGCAGGAAGGGCACCAGCCCGAAGAGGTCTTCCTCGTGCGAGCCGTAGCCGTGCAGCAGCACGAGCAGCGGGCGCCCCGCGCGTTCTGCGGGCGGAGCGGACCAGCGAACGGCATCGGCATCCAGGGGCGGAACCTCGATCATGTGCCCAGTCTGACATGCCTCCCGGAGGTCTCGGCGGGCTGGGGTATACATGAGGCATGGCCGTTCGCACACCCGACCCCGATCCGAACGAGCGCGACGACGACCCGGCGCGAGATCCGTTGCGCGGCTTCGGGGGTCCAGGGTACCGGAACGAATCGTTCGGTTCGGCGCCCCCCGGCAACACCGCCAACCCGGGGTGGCTGAGCGAGGTCGAGCTCGCGGAGGTGCGGCGACGGCTTCCGATCCTCTATGTCGAGGCGGTTCCGGTGCGCACCGATGGGATGGGTGCCGTGACGCAGGTGGGCATTCTCTTGCGCGCGAACCCTGTCGGCGAGATCACGCGCACGATCGTCAGCGGTCGCGTTCGCTACGGCGAGACCGTGCGCGACGCGCTGTACCGCAATCTCGAGAACGATCTCGGGCCGATGGCCTTCC
Organism: Microbacterium sp.; assembly: GCF_011620665.1. Taxonomy (GTDB): domain Bacteria; phylum Actinomycetota; class Actinomycetes; order Actinomycetales; family Microbacteriaceae; genus Microbacterium. The sequence continues at coordinate 10,365 of NZ_WOYQ01000055.1, read as the reverse complement.
CCCTCCTGCCGCCGCAACCGGTCCCCTTCACGGTGGCCGAGTACTTCCCGATTCCGGGGGTCAGCGCGTACTTCGACGACCGCCAGCACGCGGTGTCGCTCGCCTTCGTCGTGCCCGTGACAGGCACGTGCGAACCTCGCCAAGACGCTCTCGAGGTGACGTGGATGTCGCCGGAAGAGGCGGCATCCGATGCGCTCGCCGCCGAGATGGAGGGTGGACGTCTCACGCTGCTGCGTCTTGCGCTGGCCAGCGTCGGTGCGCTGCGCTGACCACCGCGACCCTGCTCGCCTGATCATGTGGTGGGATCGCGAGGTCGCCTTCCGGTATTCTTCGATCGACGGCTGACCGAGCCGACATCCCCACCCGGCGCCGCACTTCTGTGCTGGCGCCCGCGCGAAGCGGAGACCCCCGTGTCTGATGTGCATTCCTCCCGTGACGAAACCGCCGATGGGTCGCCGTTCGACGAGCTGATCGCGAACGCGCAGGCAACGCCGGCCGGGTCTTTCACGACGACTTTCCGCGGCTATGACAAGGCAGAGGTAGACGCCGTGATCGCCGAACTCACCGCGCAGCGCAGCGGGCAGAGCGAGGAGGTCGCCAAGCTCACCGACAAGTACCGGCGCGCGGTGGCGACGGTCAAGACGCATCTCGCGACGATCGGGCAGCTCGAGGACAAGGCGGCGTCGCTGGAAGCCGACCTCGCCGTGGAAGCGGCCAAGGTCAGCAACGCCGAAGACAAGGTCGCGACCCTGAGCGCCGAGCTCGCCGGTGCCGCCGATGAGTCCTCGAAAGGGCGCGAGCGCTTCGAAGAAGTGCTGCGCGTGGCAGAGGAGCAGGCCAGCATCATCATCAAGAATGCGAGCGTGCAGGCCGATCGCCTGCTCGAAGCCGCACGGGAAGAAGTTGCGCGGTGGCGCGCGGACGCCCAGGCCGACGTCGACACCATGCGCACACAGGCCGAGACCGACGCGCAGCAGGCGCGCCTCCGGATCGACACCGAGCTGACGGCGCACGAGTCGCAGCTCGAGCGTGAGGCCGCGCACGCCGCCGAGAAGGTCGCGCAGGCGCAGCAGGAGGCTGCGGCGATCCGCACCGAGGCCGAGAAGGGTGCCGCGTCGCTTCGCTCACTCGTGGCGCGCGACAGCGAGCAGATGCGCGCTGAGGCCGAAGAAGCGGTCCGCGAGCAGCGGATGCGCGCGCTCGAGTTCGAGGAATCCCTCACTCGTCGGCAGGACGACGCGCAGCAGGAGTTCCTCATGTTGCACAATCAGGCGGTCGCCCACGCCGAGCGCATCACGCAGGATGCCAACGACCAGGTCGCGTCGTCGCTCGATCACTCCCAGCGGATCACCGCGAAGGCCGCCGACTTCGACAGGCTCATGCGCGCCCAATCGCAGCAGATCGAAGCCGACGCGAAGCTGCGTGCCCGTGAGATCCTGGAGCGCTCGAGCGTCAAGGCGCAGAAGATCATCGACACCGTGACCGAGCACTCGCAGTCGGTTCTGCGCGATGCGGAGGACCGCACGAGGCAGCTGCGCTGGCAGCAGCAGCAGCTCACGAGCTTCATGTCCGAGGTCAAGGAGCTCATGCGCGCCGAGTCGGCCAAGGCCGAACCCGACGAGGCCGTGACCGAACCTGACGAGGCCAGGGCCGAACCCGACGGAGCCGAGCCCGGGGCGGGCGCCGAAGCCGAGGCCGAACAGGCCTGAGGTTGACCTGCGCGTGCGACTGCGCGACAAGCCGGTGAGCGTCAGGTGAGGCGCGCCAGCTCCGCGACGAAGGCGTCGACGTCGTCTTCGGTCGTGTCGAACGAGCACATCCATCGGACCTCGTTCTTCGCGGCATCCCAGTCGTAGAAGCGGAACGCCTCGCGCAGCCTGTCGGCGACGCCGTCCGGCAGGGTCGCGAACACGCCGTTGGCCTGCGTCGGATGGCTGAACCCGACGCCGGTGATCGACCCGTCCGCGATGCCCGCCTCGACGCCGGCGCGCAGACGCTGCGCCATCGCGTTGGAGTGTCGTGCGTTCCGCAGGTACAGGTCGCCGTCGAGCAGGGCGATCAGCTGGGCTGAGACGAAGCGCATCTTGCTGGAGAGCTGCATGTTGAGCTTGCGGAGGAAGATCAGGCCCTCGGATGCCTCGGGGTTGAGCACCACGACCGCTTCGCCGAGCATGGCACCGTTCTTCGTGCCGCCGAAGCTCAGGAGGTCGACGCCCGCGTCCGTCGTGAACGCACGCAGGGGAGCATCGAGCGCGGCGGCCGCGTTCGAGATGCGCGCGCCGTCCATGTGCAGGCGCATTCCCCTCGCGTGCGCGTGATCGGCGAGCGCTCTGACTTCATCGGGTGTATAGAGCGTGCCGAGCTCGGTCGATTGGGTGATCGAGACCACGAGAGGCTGCGCGCGGTGTTCGTCGCCCCATCCCCACGCCTCCCGATCGACGAGTTCGGGGGTCAGTTTGCCGTCGTCGGTCGGGACGTTGAGGATCTTGATCCCTGCGACCCGCTCGGGCGCACCGCCCTCGTCGACGTTGATGTGCGCAGACGATGCCGCGATGACCGCACCCCAGCGGGGCAGCATCGACTGCAGTCCCACCACGTTGGCGCCCGTGCCGTTGAAGACCGGAAAGGCCTGCGTCCTTTCGCCGAAGTGGTGGGCGAAGACTTCCTGGAGGCGCGCGGTGTACGCATCCTCCCCGTAGGCGATCTGGTGTCCGTGATTGGCGGCGGCGATCGCCGCGAGGACCTCGGGGTGCACGCCGGAATAGTTGTCGCTGGCGAAGCCGCGGACGGTGCTGTCATGCAGAGTGCTCACACCCTCCACCCTACGAGTCCCGCGCCCGTCCCGAGGGAGTGCGGGCGCGGCGCCTCATGCGTCCGTCCCGCGGATGCCTGAGGTCGAGCCGATGACCGGCTGCATCTTCCGCTCGAGCGCCTCATAGAACATCGACAGTGGGAACTCATCGTCCAGGATCGCATCGGTGAAGCCGGACACGGGACCGGCCAGCACCTCGTCGGGAAGGCCTCGCGCCCAGCGCGATGCCGGGTGCGGGGCGATGACGGAGCGGACCAGGTCGTAGGCGGCGAGCCAGTGTGCGATCTTGGGCCGGTCGATGGATTCCCAGTAGAGGCGGTCGATCCGGTCAGCGAGTTCGACCACGGCGCCCGGAACCTCCGCCCAATCGAACGCGAGAGCCGTGTCGGTCCAGTGCAGCACGCCGCGCTGGTGGAGCCAGGCGAAGAGCAGCTGCCCTCCCAGCGCGTCGTAGTTGCGCACGCGGGAACCGGTGATTGCGAACCGGAAGATCCGGTCGAACAGCACGGCGTACTGCGCGAGGTGCGCATGGTCGAGCGTCTCCGCTTCGGCCTCGGTGAGAGACTCGGCGGCCGACAGCCGGCGCTCGATCCGCACGCACTCGCGGAACGCCGTGAGGTCGCAGCGCAGCTCCTCCAGCGAGTACAGGAAGTACGGCATCCGCTGCTTGATCATGAACGGGTCGAACGGCAGATCGCCGCGCATGTGGGTGCGGTCGTGGATGATGTCCCACATGACGAACGCCTTCTCGGCCAAGTCCTGGTCCGCCAGCATCCGGGAGACGCCGGTGGGCACATCGAGCTTGGTGAACTCCGCCGCCGCGCGCACGACACGGCGGAAACGGGCGGCCTCACGGTCCTGGAAGATCGCGCCCCACGTGAACGTCGGGATCTCGCGCATCGCGACCGTCTCGGGGAACAGCACCGCCGAGTTCGTGTCGTATCCCGGTGTGAAGTCGATCAGGCGAAGCGACACGAACAGTCGGTTGGAGTACTCGGTTTCGAGCCGGGCGATGAACTCGGGCCAGATCACCTCGACCAGCAGCGCCTCGACGTGCCGGTCGCGCGACCCGTTCTGCGTGTACATCGGGAACACGATGAGGTGACGGATGCCGTCCTCTCGGTGCAGCTGCGGCTGGAACGCCACGAGCGAGTCGTAGAAGTCGGGCACGCCGAATCCGCTGTCGGCCCAGCGCTCGAAGTCGTGCGCGTTCGCGGCGAGGTACTGCGCGTCGTGCGGGAACCGGGGCGACAGCATCCGGAGCGATTCGACGATCGTCTCGACGTACACGCGGGCGTCGCCGTGATCCTCGGTGTCGGGCACCGAGCCGTCCTGCGCCTGGATGTCCTGCAGCGCGATCGCAGCATCCTTCAGCGCGTGCCAGGCAGCGGTGTCCTCTACTGCGGTGTCCCGGGTGACGGGGCTCGCACCGTACTGGTCGATCTGGCTGAGGGACATGGGAAACCTCCGATCGCAAGGTTGGAGCGGAAATATTCCGGCAGATTAACTGGTGTGCCGATATTCTTTCATGTCATGGACGATCCTGTCGACACGGCTATCCTCGCGGAGGTCTCCCGCGATCCGCGCGCCACCCTCTCCCAGCTCTCCGACCGCGTCGGGCTGGGCGTATCCGCCGTGCAGGCGCGGCTGCGCCGCTTGGAGAGCAGCGGAGTGATCGCCGGGTATCGCGTGGTGCTCGACCCCGAGGCGGTCGGCAAGTCGCTCTCGGCGTTCATCGAGATCACGCCGCTGGATCCTTCGCAGCCCGACAATGCCCCGGAGCTGCTCGAGCACCTTCCTGCGATCGAGGCGTGCCACTCGATCGCGGGAGATGCGGCGTACATCCTGTTCGTGCGCGTCGGCACGCCGCGCGACCTCGAGGCCCTCATTCGGGACATCCGGTCGGCGGCGTCCGTCAGCACACGGACCACGGTGGTACTGCAGACCTTCTACGAGAACCGCCCGATCGCGCTCGGCGACGCCTGACCGATCAGGCTTCGACGGCTGTGAGCGCCTCGTCGTAGATGACCATCGCCTGCGCCACCTCGTCGTCGGTCACGACACACGGCGGTACGACGTGGATGCGGTTGTCCGCGCTGAAGGGCACGAGTCCCCGCGCGGACAGCTCCTTCCGGAGCTGTCCGATCAGCGCCGCCGAGACCGGCTCTCGCGTGGCGCGATCGGTCACGAGGTCGAGCGCCCAGAAGACTCCCGTGCCGCGGACTTCGCCGATGAGCGGATGCTTCTCGGCGAGCGCCGCCAAGCCGGGCGCGATCGCCTCGTCGCCGATCCGGCGCGCGTGCTCGACGATTCCCTCGGAGGTCATGGCGTCGATCGAGGCGACGATGGATGCCGCGGCAAGCGGGTGCCCGGAGTAGGTGAGCCCGCCGGGGAAGACGCGATCATCGAACGTGGCTGAGATCTCCTCCGAGATGATCACGCCGCCGACGGGGACGTAGCCGGAGTTGACACCCTTCGCGAACGTGATCAGGTCGGGGACGACGTCATGGTCCTCGAACGCGAACCACCGCCCGGTGCGGCCGAATCCGGCCATCACCTCGTCGAGAATGAGGATGATGCCGTAGCGGTCGCACAAGGCCCGGACACCCGCAAGATAGCCCGGCGGCGGAATCAGCACGCCCGCCGTGCCCGGGATCGTTTCGAGCAGGATCGCCGCGATCGTGTCAGGGCCTTCCGACTGGATGACCCGCTCGAGGTGGTGCAGCGCCCGCGCCGACTCCTCCTCGGGCGTGGCAGCCCAGAATTCGCTGCGGTACAGGAAGGGTCCGAAGAAGTGGGCGTGGCCGCGCGCGTACTGATTCGGCATCCGCCGCCAGTCGCCCGTGGCGACGATGGCCCCACCGGTGTTGCCGTGGTACGAGCGATAGGTCGACAGAACGGTGTCCCGGCCCGTGTGCAGGCGGGCCATGCGCATGGCGTTCTCGTTGGCGTCGGCGCCGCCGTTCGTGAAGAAGACCTTCGCGAAGCCGTCGGGCGCCTTGTCGACGATGCGCTGAGCGGCCTCGCCCCGCACGAGGCTCGCCGTGGCGGGGCCGATCGTGGCGAGAGTTCCGGCCTGCTCCTGGATCGCCGCGACGACGGCCGGATGCTGGTGACCGATGTTCACGTTGACGAGCTGGCTCGAGAAGTCCAGCATCCGATTGCCATCATGATCCCAGACTGTTGCGCCGGATCCGCCCGCGACGACCGGGAGCTCGAGGTTCGCCTGCGCGAGCCAGGAGTGGAAGACGAACTCGCGGTCCAGATCGCGTGCGTGTTGGTTTGTGCTCATATGCGTTTCTCCAGGGGTGCGGGCCGGGCGGCTCGCTCGCGCGGACCGCCCGACCTGCTGATGCTACTGGAGCCGCTGCCTACTGACCGCCCTCCGTGAGGACGACGTCGATCGGCGTGTATTCCCCGTCGACGACGACACCGTCCTCCTTGAGCGCGACCAGCGCCTGCTCGATGTAGCTGTTCGAGAACGCCGACTCGGCGGGCTCGGTGGTGATCAGCTCGATACCGTCCTGGTTCTTGGCCGAGAGCGCGCCCGCGACCGTCTTGTCCCACGCTGCCTGATCGATCAGCCCGAAGTCGCCGCCGGCCCAGATGAGCTTGTTGACCTCGTTCATCTGCCACAGCTGGTGCACGGGGCCGACCGGGAAGGCGGCCTCGGCGTTGATTGCGGCGTCGTACGTGATCTGCGCGGCCTCTTCAGGATTGTCCCGCGCGAAGATCCAGCCCTTCGTGACGGCCTTGAGGAAGCGGACGGCGGCGTCGGCGTAGGCCGGGTCGTCGGCCAGGCGGGCCGTGTCGGCCCAGATCGCATCCTGGAGCATCGCGCCTTCGGTGTCCTCGTAGCTGACGACGTCGAAGTCCTCCGGCTGGTAGAGCTCGCCGGTGGCGGGGTTGACGACCTCGAGGATCTGCGCCCACTCGTTGTAGGTCATCGCCTGCGCGGCGTCCACATCGCGGTCCAGGAGCGCGTTCATGCTGAAGTCCTGGGTCGTGATCGACACGGTGCTCGCGTCGAGGTCCTCGGCAGCCATGGCCGCGAAGATCTCCCACTCGTTGCCGAAGCCCCACGAGCCGATGCGCTTGCCCTCGAAGCCCGCGACCGTGTCGAGGCCGTCACCGGCCCACGAAACCTGCAGGGTGCCGGACTTCTGGTACACCTGGGCGATGTCGGTCAGCTCGACCCCGGTGGCCTCCAGCGTGCCGAGCACCTTGGGGACCCAGGCGATGGCGAAGTCGACATCGCCGGCGACGAGGGCATCCTGCGGGACGATGTCGCCACCCGAGGGGATGATCTCGACGTCGTCGAAGCCCTCTTCCTCGAAATAGCCCTGGTCGAGCGCGACGTAATAGCCGGCGAACTGCGCCTGTGGCAGCCACTGCAGCTGCAGCTTGATCGAGGTGAGCGGATCGAAGTCCGCCGACGCGGATTCGCTGGCATCGGGTGCGGCGGGGGCCGAGCACGCTGCGAGCGCGAGGGCCGTGATGGCAGCGGCGGACAGCGCGGCGAGGCCGCGTCTGGTGCTGGTTCTCATGCTGTTCCTTTCGGGTTCGGTGATGCAGGGTCGTGCGGGTGGTGCGCTGTGCCGGTCGATCAGACCGAGGAGTGCCTCGTCGCGAGCCTCTCCAGCAGGGAGGTCACGAGGAAGAAGAGGAGACCGATCAGTATGCCGCCGACGACATAGGCCCAGGCCAGGGCGGCGCGCCCCGACTTCGCGTAGCTCGCGATCGCGGTGCCTATCCCATCCGCGGGTCCGCCGAAGTACTCTGCAACGAGCGCCGCGATCACGGCGATCGAGGCGGCGATCCGCAGTCCCGTCATCAGGTAGGGCAGCGCGGTGGGCAGCGTCAGCATCCGGAAGGTCTGCGTGCGCGTCGCCGCCGATGCCCGCAGGACGTCACGGTGCACGGGGCGGGTCTGACGGAGGCCGCGCAGCACGTTGACGAAGACCGGGATGAACGCGGCGATCGTGGCGACCGCGATCCGCCCGAACTGGCTGGAGGCGCCGAACATCGTGTTCAGGATCGGCGTGATCGCCACGATCGGAATCACCGAAAGAGCGGCGACGAGGGGCGTCAGCATGGCGTCGACGGGGCGTGCGGTGGCCGCGAGGCCGGCCGAGAACACAGCGAAGAGAGAACCGACGATGATCCCGATGAGGGCATTCGTGGCAGTCACGAGCATGTCCTCGAGGATGATGTCCCAGCGCAGCGCGAGCTCGCGGCTGATCGCGAGCGGACTCGGCAGCATCCGCGGGGCGGACCCCAGGACATCGACGTACACGATCCATACCGTGAATATGAGCAAGCCGACCACGACCGGCGCGGCGAAGCGCAGCCAGTGCGGCAGCGTCCGCTGCGCGACCGGCACACGTTCGATGGCCGCCGTCATCGCTCGTTCGCCCTCTCGGTGGGCGCGCCGTGCAGGGCCTCCCGAACGGCGGTGACGCGCTCGAAGTACTCGGGCGCCTCGCGGAGGCTCTCGCCGCGCTCATCGCCCAGATCGGTGGGGATCACATCGGTGATCCGGCCCGGTCGAGGGCTCATGACCACGACGCGGTCGGAGAGGAACACGGCCTCGGGGATCGAGTGGGTGACGAACACGACCGCCGCACCGGTCTCGGCCGTGATCCTCGCCAGTTCTGACTGCAGGTACTCGCGGGTCATCTCATCGAGCGCACCGAACGGCTCGTCCATCAGGAGCAGGCGCGGACGGGTCGCGAGCGCGCGCGCGATCGCGACCCGCTGCTGCATGCCCCCGGAGAGCTGGTCGGGATACCGGTCGACGAAGTCGGAGAGCCCGACGAGGTCGGCCAGCTCGCTCACACGGGCGGCGCGCTCGATGCGTGACGTGCCGTTCAACTCGAGCGGGAGCGAGATGTTCGCCGCCACGGTACGCCAGGGGAGGAGGCCGGACTGCTGGAACGCGATCCCGTAATCCTGATCGATGCGCGCCCGACGAGCTGTCTTGCCGAAGATCTCAAGCGTTCCGCTGGAGGCCTGATCGAGGTCGGCGATCAGCCGCAGAAGCGTCGACTTGCCGCATCCGGACGGACCGATGAGCGAGACGAACGCACCGGCGGCGACGTCGAGCTCCGCGCCGGCGAGTGCGACGACACTGTTCGAATCGGTCCGGGAGCCCTTCGTCGGAAAGATCTTGCCGACGCCGACCGCCCGCACCGCCAGTCCGGTCGTGGTCCCTTTCGCGGTGGACATCGTCATGCGTTCGCTTCTCCTCGTCGGTAGTTCCGCAGCCACAGGCCGATGAGCGCGACGGATCCGGCCGCGATCAGCCCCAGGGCGATCGATCCGAACGTGGGCCCCCAGGGTGCCGCCGGGTCGCTCGACGCCTGCCCCGCGAGCTGGATCAGCATCCGTCCGATCCCGCCGCGCATCCCGATCGACACTTCGGCGACCACGGCGCCGAGCACGGCGTTGGCCGCCGCGAGCCGCAGCGCGGGGAGCAGGTGGGGCACCGCGGCGGGCAGACGCAGATGCAGGATCGTCGGCCAGTATCCTGCGGCGTAGGTTCGCATCAGGTCGACGTGGATCTGATCGGGCGCAGCGAGTCCTCGGAGCACCCCGATCGCCACGGGGAAGAACGCCAGGTAGGAGGCGATCACGGCGACCGACAGCCACTGCGGCCACGGTGTTCCGCCGCGGTCGATCTGATTGCCGATCGCGTTGATCACCGGGGCGAAGGCGATGAGCGGCACGACCTGGCTCACCACGATCCACGGCAGCAGACCCCACTCCACCAGTCGCCACCGCTGCATCGCCAGGCCCAGGATCGCGCCGACGGCCACGCCGATGAGCCAGCCCGCCGCGGCGATGCCGAGGGTGACCAGCGCCGCGGAGGCGACTGAGACCCACAGCGGCGGTGTGTCGCCGCCGCTTGTGGGCGCGAAGAGCCGCGCCACCATGTCCCACACGTGCGGCATCGCCCGGTCGTGCGTGCGGGGCAGGATCATGAAGCCTGAGCCGGACTCGCCCGCGGTGCCGCCGATGACGACGCCCTCCGCCGGACCGAGGAACTTGTAGAGCTCCCAGATGAGCAGGACCGCCGCAATGCCCAGGACTCCCCAGCCGAGCGCGGACCACGTCTGCGAACCGCTTCCACGACGGAACCGCGACAGTCTCCCGCGCGGCGGCACGAGCACGTCGGGCGGAGGCGCTGCGTCGGTCAGGGCCATCGAGGCATCACGCCTTGGCCGTGACGTTCTCGGACAGGGCCGGAATCACGGTCTCGCCGTACACGCGGAGGGTCTCCTCCTTGTTGTCGTGCTGCAGGTAGCCGGCAAACTGCGTGACTCCGATCTCGCGCAGCTTCTGCAGCTTGGCGATGTGCTGCTCGGCCGTGCCGAGGATGCAGAACCTGTCGACGATGTCGTCCGGGACGAAATCGACATGGTCGTTGTCCGACTTGCCATGCGTGTTGTAGTCGTACCCGGTGCGTCCGGCGATGTAGTCCGTGAGCGCGGCGGGAACCTCGCCGTGGTGTCCGTACTTCGCCACGATGTCGGCGACGTGGTTGCCGACCA
>NZ_WOYQ01000082.1 GCF_011620665.1 Microbacterium sp. | reverse complement strand
GCGGCATACCCCATTCTACAACTTAACCAGAGAACTTCAGGCGCACGACACTAGGACCCGGGCCACGAGACGTAATCCTCCCGATGCTCGCCTTCGACGCGCGCGAGCGACCAACTGCCGCAGCCGCACTGGAGCAGGTTCGTGATCTTCTTCCTGCCGGGAGCTCGAAGGGCTCCGGCAAAGCGCAGGGTGGTGGGGCAGCGGCGCGCCCTGCACCGCAGAAGCCACCGCCGCCTGCTGAGCGACCAGCACGTGCCGCGTCCGCCGGGCGGGGGCCGGTGCCCGTAGCCGCGGAAGCGGGCCGCGGCACCGCGAACGTCGGCGCGAAGGTCGTCGTCGTCGATCGTCTCGGCCTCGACTGGACCGGGGTCGTCGTCGGTGTGGACACGAAGCGCCCCGGCAACATCCTCGTCAAGCACGAGTCGACTCGGGGCGCCGAGAACGTTCGCTCCTATCCTTTGAACCAGGTAGTCCGTGGCACTCCGCTGAAGTAGACGCAACTCCAAACGCCGCTTCATCATCCTGATTGACGAGAACCGTGACCGCTGAAGACAACCCCGCCTCGCAGGCGATTGACTGGCACTGGGTCGCGGAGGCGCGTCTCGCCGCGATGCGAATGCAGTCCCTACCCGAAGCGAGGCGGGTTGAAGCCGTGACGATCGCCCGCACCACGATGCTGGCTCTGACGGCCTACCGCACGCCGATTGGACACTCACCAATCCCGCGCGCACGGGATCTTGCCGAAGACCTCGCGGCACCGTACCCCTACCTTGAGGCGACGGCGGCTCATTGCGTCGGGCTCCTATTCTTCTTTGACTCGATCGAGAGCAAGGAGTATCACAACATCGGCCTACCTTGGGAGTTCTGGCGGTTTGGTGAGCTGATGCTCAGCGGGATCGGGTTCAACCACCGTCCGTTCTTCACCACCGCAAGGTCGGGTGTGTACGACGAGGAGGCCGATGCATGGGTGGTCGATCGCGCTGACCAAGTCCGTCAGGCCCTCGCAGCAGTAGCGGGGCGTACGGAAGAGAGCGGCGGTAGCGATGGACGTTACGTCTAGCGGGGTCCCCGCCGCCGATCTGCATCCGCGTCGATGGTGAGCAACTGATCGGATACCCCTGATTGGTCCTCTCGCGGTGGCGATCCGGCGTCGCGTGCAAGGCGGGCTCGCCATTCGAGTCGGCAATCCGATCGAAGAAGTACACGTAGTAGCCGCCAACCGGCGCATCGCCCTCGCGTAGATACACCGCGCGGGGGCTCGACTCGTGCGGTTGTTGCAACGGAGTGCTGAATGCGGTCGGAACGCCCCCATCGGGGAAGACGGGCATGCGATACCGCCTCCCGTCGATCGGTCCACCGAGCATCACGGCGGGCACGTGCTCGAGCTCGCTGTCGTGGTATGTCTTCTTGGCCATGGATCTCTCCTCTTCGTCAGGGTGCATCGACGGTGCCGAAGGACGGGCTCGCGCCCAACCCACCTCCCCAGCTCGGGAAAGTCGACCAGACTACATCGGGCCACCGACATTGACTCCGAAAGCGCCATGGCCGCGATCCATCCGCAGATTCCAGGCAATAGCCTTGGTCGGATTCTCATGAATGTCGCAGGCGTCATGTAGTCTTCAAGACTTTGCAAATGGGGAGGCACGATGCGCACGCTGGCATCCGCACACGGCGCGGCGGCGCTCGACACGCTCAGAGGACTTGTCGGGCGACTGAAGAGCGACGACTCGCTGGCGCCGGTCACTGTCGTCGTCCGCGACAACATCGCTGCGATCACGGCTCGTCGCGCGCTCGCGCACGGCGTCGGCGAACGCCGCGGGGTTGCGGCAGTCAACGTGACCACCCTGCGCCGCGTCGCCGACCACCTGCTGTCGCTTGTTGGCTCGACGCTTCCGCCGGTCACCTCGGCTCGGCTCACGGCTGTCTGGCGTGCCGAACTGCATGCAGCACCCGGGGTGTTCGAGCTGGTCGCGACACACCCGGCGACGGTGCGTGCACTCGCGCGGGCACACGGAGAGCTGCGTGGGCTGGATTCGACCCAGCTTGCGACGGTGGCGGCGGGCGGCCCGTTGGCAGCGGATCTCGTTCGTCTGCACGGAACGGTGGCTGGGGGAGTACTCGCGGGAAGGCGAGACGAAGCCGCCGTGCTGCGGGATGCCACGGCGATGGTCGATCAGGACCCCGAGGTCGCGGCAACACTCGGGGCGCTGATTCTGTACCTACCGGATGAGCTCGACCAGTTGGAGACCGCGTTCGTGCTCTCGCTGGATGGGGCCGTCGGCGTCCAGGTCATCGTCGGGACGACCGGGAATGAGGAGCTCGACCGCGATCTGCGGGCGCAGTTCGACGCTCCCGCATATGAGACGTCGACAGCAGCAGACGCGGATGCGCCGGCGACGGCATCCCGCGTCATCCACGCGTCCGATGCGGATGACGAAGTCCGTGCCGCGGTACGCGAGATCGTCGCGCTCCTCGCCGCCGGCACCGCGGCGCACCGAATCGCGGTGCTGTATCCGAAAGACATCCCGTACGCACAGCTGCTCCACGACCACCTCGCACAGGCGGGCATCACCGCAAACGGGCCGGGCGTGCGGCCGCTTCGCGGCCGCGCCATCGCCGACGCGTTCCTCACCATGCTCGCTCTCGACCCCGATGACCTGCAGCGAGTTGCGGTGTTCGACTGGCTCGGGCGTGCGCCGATCCTGGCTGCGGACGGCAGCACGGTTCCCCGCACCCAGTGGGAGCGGCTCTCCCGCGACGCCGGCATCACGAGCGGCGACTGGACGACACGGCTCGACGAGCATCGCGTGCGCCTGCAGGCCCGCCTCGATCAGGACCGCGATGACCCGGCGGTGAGCCCTGGATCGCTCACCTACCAAGAGGGAGCGCTCGACGCAGTCGCAGCACTGCGCGCCTTCGTGGGAGATCTGACTGCCATTCTCCGCGCTGGTCGGGCATGCCAAAGCTGGGCAAGCCTCAGCAGGTGGGGGCTGGATGCCTTCCGGGTCTACTTCGGCGCGGCGCACTCGATGAATCGGCTCCCCGATCCCGAACAGCGCGCCGCAACAGCGATCGAAACGACCCTCCGGGGACTCTCCGAACTCGACGAGCTCGGTATCAAGCCCAGTCATGACCAGCTCATTGAGATCCTTGACGTGGATCTCGACCAGCGTCGCCCGCGCGTCGGCCGGTTCGGAGATGGCGTGTTCGTCGGACCGATCTCGGCCGCGGCATCCCTCGACGTCACCGATGTGTTCCTCCTCGGGCTCTCTGAAGACCTCTATCCCGGCAGACAGGTGCCCGATCCGCTGCTGCCCGACGCGGTCCGTGAAGCCGTCCCGCTCCAGACGTCCCGTGACTCGCTCCGTGCGAAGCACCGTGCCCTGCTCGCCGCCCTCGATGGCGCCCCTCGCGTCACCGCGAGCTTTCCGCGCGGTGACCTTCGCCGCGGTTCCGAGCGTCTGCAGAGTCGGTGGCTCATGCCGACCCTTCGAGTGGTGGCACGGATGCCGGATCTCGAAGCGACACGCTGGTTCGAGGCATCCGCGCCAGAGATCGTCTCGGTCGACTCGCACTGGCGTGGCATCGGCTTCGCGGAGTTCCCCAGCACAGAGCAGGAGTGGCGTCTCCGCCACCAGGCAGGCGGCGGTCATCTCGACGATCTTGCGATCGAGGCCGCAGAGATCCTGTCGGCCGCTCGCCTCTCCGATGACTTCACCCGCTTCGACGGCAATCTCGTCGAGGTCGAAGGTCTTCCCGACTACGCCCAGGGCAGCATCCTGATCTCGCCGACCGCGCTCGAACGATACGCCGGTTGTCCGCACACCTTCTTCGTCGAGCGGCTCCTGAGCGTCAATGCGCTCGAGAATCCGGAAGAGATCGTCACGATTCAGCAGCGCGACATCGGCAACATCGTGCACGAAACGATGGATGGTCTCGCTCGCGAGTTCTCCGACGACCTGCCTGACTACGGCGCACCGTGGTCGCAGGTGCAGCGCGAGCGCATGCGCGAGATCGCAGCAGACATCATGGCGAGCTATGAGCGACGCGGACTCACCGGTCATCCGCGACTGTGGGAGCGCGAGCGCGAGGCCCTGCTCGCCGACCTGGAATGGATCCTCGACGAAGACGACCGCGCGCGGGCTGCGCGTGACGCTCGCGTCGTCGCCAGCGAGCTCGCATTCGGGCTGCGGGGAGCGCCGCCCGTTCGCGTCGAAATCGACGAGGGAGCCCTCACCATGCGCGGGAGCGCCGACCGGGTGGACGAGACCCGAAGTGGAACGCTCGTCGTCACTGACTTCAAGACGGGACGCTCCGACAGCTTCAAGAAGATCGCGACCGATCCGGTCGTCGGCGGAACGAAACTGCAGCTGCCGCTCTACGCCTACGCCGCTCGTGCGGCCTATGGCAAGGAGCAGGTCGAGGCACGCTACTGGTTCGTCGGACGACGAAACCGAGGCGACGTGGTGCCCGTCGTGCTCGACGAGAACCTCGAGACGGTTTATCGCGCAGCCCTATCGACACTCGTGCGCGGCATCCGTGAGGGCCAGTTCATTGCGCGTCCGCCGAAAGACGAGGACTGGTCGCACGTGAAGTTGAAGTGCAGCTACTGCAACCCTGACGGCGTCGGCTACGGTCATGTGCGATCCGCATCCGCGAGGAAGCAGACGGATGCCGCACTCGCTGATCTCTTCGCGCTCATCGATCCGACAATTCATGGGGTGGCCAGCGATGACGTTGACTGACGAGACCGCGCGCCGCGAAATCCGCGAGGCTACCGCCGCAAGCCTTTTCGTCGATGCGGGTGCGGGATCGGGCAAGACGAGCGCGCTGGTCGACCGCGTCGCGACGTCGGTGCTCGGCGACGGAGTGCCGCTCGCCCACACCGCCGTCGTCACCTTCACAGAGAAGGCCGGCGCGGAACTGCGAGACCGCCTCCGCGCGGAGTTCGAAAAGCAGCATCGGCTCGCCGGCGATCGTGGCTCGCGAGCAAGGGCGCAGGCGGCGCTCGACGACCTCGACGGCGCCGCGATCGGCACGCTGCACTCGTTCGCGCAGCGGATCCTCGCCGCGTTTCCGATTCAGGCGGGTATGCCACCGCTCGTCGAGGTGCTCGACGAGGTCGGATCGTCGATAGCTTTCGACCGTCGCTGGTCGGTCATGTGGCGAGAGCTCCTGGATGACGACGCGCTCGCGGAGCCACTGCTGCTCGCGCTTGCGAATGGCATCAAGCCCGATCATCTGCGCTCGCTCGCCCGGGCGCTCGGGAACGACTGGGACCTCATCGAGAGTCATGTGCTCTCGGGCGGTGATTCGAACTTCGTGGCTCCCGATACGGAGGCCTTCCTCCGCCATGCGGTCGCTGTCGCCGAATTGCGGAGCGTATGCACGAGCCATGGCGACAAACTCTCGGCATCCATCGACACGATCGCCGTCATCGCAGGCCGATTGCATGCGGCGACGTCACCCGCCGAACGGTTTGCTCTTGCTGCGGCAGTCAACCGCTCGAAAGATCCGCTGCGAGTCGGTCGCGGCCAAATCGGCGCGGCCGGCAACTGGGATGGCCGGATCGATGACGTGCGAAGCCAGGTCGTCGACTTCTGCAGTGCCGCCGAGCAACTGGGTAAGAAGCTTTCAGAAGCGTTGCTGCGGCCGCTCGCGCGCGCACTCGCGGTCAAAGTACTCGCGGCGGCGGAGGAGCGCGTCGCATCGGGCGCGCTGGAGTTCCACGACCTGCTCGTCGCCTCGCGCGACCTGCTGCGTCGCGACGGTGAAGCCCGCGCCGCCCTGCAGCGGACATATCGGCGCATCCTGCTCGACGAGTTCCAAGATACCGATCCGATCCAGATCGAGCTCGCGGTCCGCATTGCCGGCGGAGCGGATGCCGCGGCCGAAGACTGGCACGACATCTTGGTGCCACCCGGCTCATTGTTCGTCGTCGGCGACCCGAAGCAGTCGATCTACCGCTTCCGCCGGGCGAGCATCGAGACCTACCTCGAGGCGGGAGCGCACTTCGGGCGACGCGTATCTCTGACGACGAACTTCCGCACGGTGCCGCCGGTCCTCGACTGGATCAACGACGTCTTCGCCCGGATCATCGTCGAGAATCCGGGCAAACAGCCGAGATACGAAGGGCTCGACGCACACCGCACGATCGATCCTCCCTGCGTGGGAGCAGCCGTGACGGTGCTGGGTGCCGACCCGCATGAGAAGGGCACACTCGCGGATGCTCTGCGTGAGGCAGAAGCCGCGGACGTGGCATCCGTCGTCCGCACCGCGCTCGCCGAGGGCTGGACTGTCTTCGACCAAGGCGCTGAGCTCTGGCGCCCAGTGCGCGCCGGCGACATTGCCATCCTGCTGCCCGCCCGCACTTCCCTCCGATTCCTCGAGGCGGCCCTCGACCGCGCTGGCATTCCCTACCGCACTGAATCAAGCTCCCTCGTCTACCAGGCGGATGAGATCCGCGCGCTCATGGCGGCGGTGCGAGCAATCGCCGACCCAAGCGACGAGCTCGCGACTGTGCAGGCGCTGCGTACAACGCTGTTCGGATGTGGCGATGACGACCTCTTCCGCTATCGGCGCGCGGGTGGGCGGTTCTCGGTCACTTCGCCCGTGCGCGACGAAATCGCCGATTCGCCTGTCGGGCGAGCCATGGCGTACCTCAACGGGCTCTATCGCCGCAGCCGCTGGCTGAGCCCCGCAGAGCTGCTCACCGAGCTCGCGGTCGACCGTCGAGTGCTCGAAGTTGCGGCCACGGTGGAGCCCTCCTCGAGGGCGCGCGACCAGTGGGGACGCGTTCGATTCGTTATCGACCAAGCGCGCGCGTGGTCGGACGTTCAGCACGGTGGACTGCGGGCATACCTCGCCTGGGCATCCCATCAGGCGCAAGACGCCGCGCGGGTCGCTGAAGCTCTGTTGCCCGAGACCGACGTCGACGTGGTGCGGGTGATGACCGTGCACGCCGCGAAGGGGCTCGAGTTCGGCGTCGTCGTGCTCTCCGGCATGACCAGCCAGCCCCGCAAGGAGACGGGCGTTCGCCTGCTCTGGCGTGATCGCGGTTACGCGGTCAAGCTCGGGGGATCGATCGAGACTAACGACTTCGCTGACGCCTCACCCATCGACGAGCAGATGGATGACGCCGAACGTCGCCGCCTCCTGTACGTCGCTGCGACGCGTGCCCGTGATCATCTCGTGGTGTCGCTGCACCGCGCGGAAGGCGGCTCCGAGACCGCGGCGAAGATCTTCGTCGACGCGGGGGCGGTCGATGCTGCCGGAGTCGAACGGTACGAGTCCCGCTTTGAAGATCGGACAGCGCCACTCGAACTTCGGAGCGATCCGGGGTCAGGTCGCGACTACGACGAGTGGCTCGAGGCCGTCACGGCCGCACGCGCTCGGTCGAAGGCTCCTTCAGCGCGGACGGCATCGGGACTGGAGGGAACCGAGCCAGAGGTCCAGTGGGCGGTGGACGACGCGGCGGGAGATACTGCGCTATCCGAGCAGATCGCTGGCGGTGCGAAGGGCGTCCGGGATGCTGAACTGCCGTCGTCGCTCAAGGGCCGTTACGGCAATATCATCGGCCGTGCCGTGCACGGCACGCTGCAGGTCGTGGATGGTCGCGATTCGCAAGTCGATGATGCGGCTCGTGCGCAGGCGCTCGCGGAAGGCATCCCGGATCTTCTCTCGACGGTTGCCGGTTTCGCGCGGTCCGCACTCGCGACAGAGGTCGTGCGAACAGCCTTTGACCGTGAGCATTGGTGCGAGATGTACGTCGGCACGATCGAGGACAGCCTGGTGCTCGAGGGCTTCATCGACCTCGTCTTCCGCAGCTCCGCGGGTGAACTCGTGATCGTGGACTACAAGACGGACACGGTTCGGGATGCCGTTGCCCTCGCCGATCGTGCCAAGCACTACGCTCCGCAATTGCAGGCGTACGTGCGTGCTTTGGAGGCGGCAACGAGTGAGCGAGCGCGGGCTTGTCTCGTCTTTCTGAATGACACCGGGGCGGCAGGACAGGTCGTCGACGTGCCCCGCGGAGATCTGGGGGCAGGGGATTTGCATGACGCATGACTTCCACACGTTCTGGCTGCACGACGAAGCGGCGGGCGGGCGCTTTCTCCCGGTGATGGCCCGAGGCGCGGACGAGGCGCGGTCCCTCGTCGCTTGGACGGGCGCGGAAGACTCCTTGAGTGTCATCGGCGACGGCACCACGGTGAGTTCTCTCCCCGCCCGGAGGCCGTTTCTCGACGTCTCGGCCGGGTGGGTGGGTCTCGCTCGTGAGCTTCACCGTGCAACCGAGGATCCCGCGCTGTTCGGTCTGATGATCGGCGTGGACGTCGGAGATGTCGGCGTCGCGAGCATCAGCGTCGGCCGGCAGGCGCGTGCCGTCTGGACCTCACGCTCGCAGCAGGCGGACGGCGCCGACGTTCGTGGCTTGATGGAGTCGCTGGGATGGAGGGCCGTCAACAAGGACATCTCCGTGAGTCGGGCTGTCTACGGTGAGCTCGATCTCGAGAGTGATCGCGTGCCGTGGACGAACGCGGTGGATGCGGCGATCGAACTCGCGGTGCTTCTCGTCCCGGATGTGCGAGCCGTGGTGCGGCTCTTCGTCGAAGTAGACGAGAGCAGCGTGCGGCAGATCGGCTCGGATCACCCGCTCACGGCGGCGACTCGCAGCGGTCAGTGGCCATGGATGTCATACAGCGCAGAGGACCGATCGGAGCGGAATCGGACCCTGCATAGGGCGTGGTTCGGCGAGATGCAGACGAAAATGGCGCTGGCCAACGGCATCCTTCGCTCGCTCGAAAACACGACGGGGATGTCAACCAAAGACCTCATGAACAGACACGTGCAGCTGCTGCCCGTGCGGCCGCCGTGGATTCAGCAGGGGGATCTTGCCCAAAAGACCGCGTGGTGGCACCTCGCGGCGATTCTGGGGCGATCGATCCTGTCCAGCGACGAATTCGGTCCTGCTGACTATGACGCTCTCACCTGGTTGTGGAGACGATTCGTGGGACGCGTGTCTGCTGACGACCTGGACATCCTGAATCAACGCGAAGATCCCTCCGCGGAAGAGAACCCAGCGGCTCTTCCCTCCGCTGCACTGCCGGCGAATGGCACAGCGCCCGTCGCGACTCACGAGACCGAGGCGAATGCGCGGGAGATCATCGAGCGTCGCCAATCAGAAACCTTCGGACAGCTATTCCCTCACATCGGGCCAGACGTCACGCTCGAGGCGCTTCGGCTCTCGGCACGTGTGCACAATCGACTTGTCCGCGACGGCGTGACAACGTTCGCAGGTCTCGCGCCGTACACCGTCGGTGATGTTCTCGGCTGGGGTGGCGTCGGCGAGGGGTCGGTGCTCGAGACCCTGAGGAGTCTTCTTCTCGTCTCGATCAAGCCCACCGAGTCCTCCGACCGAGATGCCACCCGTGTCGTGGAGGCCGAATCATCGAGTCTTGGTCTTGACAGTTGGCGTGCGGAATCGCTCGCCGATATCGAGGCTCTTGCGCGTTGGCATCGGCTGCTCGGCGCCGAGAGTGCCTCGGTCTTCGTTGTTCCGGATGGGGTTGCCGAGCCTCCGGCCGTCGTTACAGCGAGAGAGCGGTTGGGCCAACTTTCGGCGGGCGAGGTCCTTCCCGCACCGGAGGGCAATGGGTCGGCGAGCGACCTTCTCGAGCGCCTCTTGGCGGAGTTCGACCAGCGCGATCTCCTCATCCTTCAACGGCGGGTCTTCGCTGAGAAGCCCGAGACCCTCGACGTCCTCGGCGCCGAACTCGGCATCACGCGCGAATACGTTCGGCAACGCGAAGCGAAGGCCAAGACGCGGGTTGCCGCCATGGTCGCCGAGGGCGAGCTCGCAGGGCTTGCTGGCGTGATCCGCGCGGCGATCGTGGACGTGCTGCCCCTCAGGGTCCTCCTACAGCAGTTTCCGTCACTCGCCGCGGCCATCGACAGCATGGACGCTCCCGTGTGGCGTGTGCTCGATCGGCTCGACGACTCCTACGAGATTCGGGACGACTGGGCGGCCAGGCCTCGTGTCGCCGACGCCGTCGCCCGCACCAAGGCACTCCTCGTGAGGCACGCGACCGGGCGCGCCTACGTGGAAGTCGCCACGATCGATGAGTCCTCCACTGTTCTGACGGACGAGTGGCTTGACTACTGCGGCACGAAGCGGCTCCTCGGATACGCACTCGTCGGCGCAGCCGGCATCGCCGACCGCGCGGCCGTAGTTTTGGCGGCCGAGGAAGCGCCCTTGACGGCAGAGGACATTCACGAGCGCCTCGGGGTTCCACGAGCTGTGAGCGCCGTGAAGAATGCGCTCGCGGACGACGAGCGGTTCACCCGCGTGGGCCGCCAGAGCTGGGCGCTCAGGGAGTGGGGCCTGAAGGGATACCAGTCAATCAAGAAGTCCATCGCGCAGATTGTGGATGCTTCGCCCGAGGGTGTGGCTCTGTCGACGCTCGTCGAGAAGATCACAGCCCAAGTAGATGTGTCAGCGAACAGCATCGCAACGTACGCCGCAGCTCATCCGTTCATCACGCAGGCCGGCATCGTGCGCCGACGTACCCGTCGAGAGATGCGGCATCCTGAGCGACGAAAGGGTCTCGCCCAGACACGCGGTCTCTTCCGGCACGGCACGTCGGTCGCCTACCGGTTGACAATCACCGGCGAGCACCTGCGTGGCAGCGGCACACCCCTGCCGAACGCACTCGGCGAAGAGCTCGATCTGCTTCAAGCCGAAAAGCGCGACGTTCCCGTGCGCGGAGGTGGCACGGTGACCCTGTCGTGGAGAGGCCCGCAGATTGCAATTGGCAGCATCCGAACAGAGGTCCTGCAATTGGGGCTTGCTGCCGGCGACATTGCGTTTCTCATCTTTCACGCAGACAGAACGCTCGAGGTCACAGCCCTCGCGTTTGCGTTCGACCCGCTCGGCCAGGTCGCCGCGCTGACCGGCGGCCCTACGAGTGGAGACGCTATCGAGTCGTTGGCGGATCGGATCGACTCCGATGCGTCCTCGATCGCCGAGCTCGCGCAGGCCTTCTCGACACGCGGCGAACACCAACTCGCGGACCTCCTCGGACGGAGCGGCGAGCTCTCCCTGACAGTCGCTAGTCTGCGCGCGTTGGACGAACCAACGCAGGAATCGGATGCCGTCGACCCATCGGACGCGAGCGGTGGATCAGGTTCAGCGACGGCGAATTCGCTCCGGGCCATCTTCACGTACCTGCTCCGCGAGATCGACGTCTGGACCGCGCAGACCTACCGAGCAGGGGCGGAATTCTCGCCCTATGTCCAAGGCCTGCGCGAGTACGCAGGTGGCTTCGCCTGCGAATTGTCGAGCAACGCATACCTGTCGCCACCTCTCTACGAAAGACAGCTGGAGGCCCTGCGCTTCCTGGGGTGGAGCGATCCAGACCCAACCGATGGCCTGCCCAATCATCACCAGACATTCTCGAGCGACGTGCCACTAGAGCGCATCGCAGAGATTCTGACCAAAACGCTCCTGGATGCAATCGCTTTGACACCCGACGACGACATCGAGTTTGGACCCCACAGTCCGAAGCTCGACGCCTATGTCGCCCGGCGCCTGGCGCGGGAGTGACTTTCGCGTTGTGAATGCCGCGTGTTGGGCCCCGGTCCGCCCTATCGCCAGATGCTTCGCAGCATCCCCCCCTCGACCGCGGCGTCGTCGCGCTCCAGCGTGAACCCATCGTGTGCCGCGATTAGCGAAGCGAGAAGCTCCAGTTGGTCCAAGGGACCGGAGATGACGTCGATGTTGCCGCCAGGTGACCCACCCCCTTGCTTGACCCCGCTGAGTCCAGAGGGATGTTCTGCCTTCAGTTCTGCGATGCGACGGGCGGCGAGGTCGTAGGCGACGCTTTCAGGAGCGGCGTCCCATGTCTCGCTCACCCATTCCTCGAAGTTGAAGGGGTCCGCAGCATCCATTCCCTCATGTTCGAGTTCGTTTCTCGCAGCGAAGCCTTCCCAATCCTCTCCGTACATTGTGCTGACGAACTCGCCCCACGTTCGGGCTGCAGTGGCGGCGGCCCAGCGCGCACCAGTGTCGGCGTCGATGACGACGCCGTCGTACCCCCGGAAATCGGCGGGGCCGTAGATCAGGCGACGCGGTGCGTCGCTCGAATCGGTCATTTCGTGTCTCCTTCGTAGGCCATCGATGCCCGTGGTCAAATGATCCCGCACTGGCGCACGCCTCGCGGGTGTCAGTGTGGTTGTGGGTCTGACTCAGCCGCGGCGGGCCCGGATTGTGAGCTCGTGCGAGAGCAAGCCCGATGTCACCCACGCCCAGCTGATCTCCGCCGCGGCCATTGCGCTGAACGCGTCGTAGTTGTCGAACCGATAGCCGACTCGGCGGATGTCACCGAGGCATTCTCTCCCTCTGTCGTGCAGGAGGACGGCGAAACCTCCCTGCGGTCCTCGACTCGGCTGGAGTCCGATGACGTTGGTCGATCGAGTGACCCTGCTGTCGCGTGCTCCGTAGACCTGGCACACGTTGTTGTTCGAGCGGGAACACGTCGACAGGAGCACGGCCAGGTGCTCGACGTGCCGCGCGGCTACCCAGTCCTCAGGGGTGGCGCGGTGATCGGAGGCCCAAAGGATCGACTCGCCCGCCTCGTCCTTCGTGATGCGCGAGAGCCAGAGGTCGATTTCGGAACTGATGGTCGAGGTCGCGGGATCGGAGGTCAACTCGGCGAAGTGCACGACGACGAGTATGCAGGTGGCTCCGGACATTCGGCTCCGGCCCGTCTCCGTTCGTTGGCTACGGCACAGATACAAGCACCTGTTCGCCCGATCGATGATCTTCTGTGGCGCGCGGGATGGAGCGGCGGCACTGAGTCCGAGCTCTCCCGCGCGTGCTCGGCCAAGTGAGGGTGACTGGCCTGACGTATGTCCCGGCATCCCGATGGGTGAGGATTGCCGTGGGTGTCCGATCACCCAATGTCGGTGGTCTCTTGTAGCCTGCTCTACTTTGCGAGCGGGGTCGACAACGGACCACCTTGCGCACACCCGAACGGCTGAAAGACTGGGCCGCCACATCACCAGGATCGACGAGGCATGGCAATGGACGACCAACTCAACGAAGAGCCGACGGACCTGCGAGCGACCGTAGGGGACAATGGCGACGGCCCGATCGACTGGGGCAGGCTTTCGTCCGACTGGAGCAGCGCCCCTTCCATGGCAGATCTCCCTCGGGCCGCTCGTATCGACCAAGTGGCGCGTGCGCAGGCCATTGCGGTGATCGCGCACCGCGGGCAGGTTGACAAGCTCGGCGTGGACTACATTCATCATCCGGCCGCCGTCGCGTCCCGTTTCGATCCGTTGACCGAGTCCCTCGAGTGCTGTGCCGCATGGTTGCACGACGTCGTCGAAGACACAGGAGTCACAACCGAGGAACTCGCGCTCGCCGGTGTGCACCCCGAGGTGATCGAGGTCGTGGCCCTCTTGACGCGACGAGATGGTCAGGGCGACGAGTACTACGACGCGATCGCCCACAGCCCCGCTGCTCGGGCGGTGAAGCTCTCGGATCTCTTCCACAACACGAACCCGGAGCGGGTGGCGCAACTGCCTGCGGAGACTCGGGCGAAGCTCCGCGACAAGTACGAGCACGCTTTCGAGCTGCTCGGAGCGCGGTGGCCCGAGGCAGGGGAATACGCGAGCGGCCCTCACTTCGAGTACGGGAATCCGAATGTCTACAACGGCGTCGCGGACGTTGTCGATACGCGTGGTGAGGTGGCTGACAGCGAAACGTTTGCGCCTAGGAAAACGAGGAACACACTCATCGACGAACACGGCCGCCTCGTCAGCATCGACGGCATCAACGCCATAGACGCCGACGAGATCTTCGTGTTCGGTGCGAATGGCAGGGGGAAACACGGCAGTGGCTCTGCCCGGGCCGCCTTCGACAGCTTCGGAGCCGAGTGGGGCGTCGCGGACGGGCCCACCGGGCAAAGTTACGCGATCGACACGATGAGCGGCGAGGCGACGATGAAGGCCGCCATCGAGCGCTTCCTTGGCTACGCCGCAGTCAACCCCGGGTCCGTATTCCTGGTCACCGCGATCGGCACCGGCATCGCCGGGTACTCGCACGCCCAGGTCGCCCAGTACTTCGCCGGGGCGGAGGCGAACGTCGCATTGCCGCAGGAGTTCTGGGCGGCGCTGCCGGCGGTACCTGTGGCGGTGCCCGCAACTACGCCGACGCCCCGGGCTGGGCGGGAGCCCGTGGCTGCGCCCGCCCCGGCGCCCACGACTGGGCCGTCACCCGTGCCCCCAGCGACAGCCGTGCTGCGGTCGGCCCGCACCCTCGGTCCGGCGGTCGGGCGCAGGACCCACGGCAAGCAGTCGCCGGCGACGATCCCGGCTCAGTGGCTCGATCGAGCGGCCGGCGCAATGGTCGGCATGGCGATCGGCGATGCGCTCGGCTCGCAGTATGAGTTCGGGCCGTCCCACCCCGACGACTTCGCGCCCGAGTTCGGAATCGGGGCCTTCGGGCACGGCATCGGCGAGTGGACTGACGACACCTCGATGGCGCTGCCGATCCTCGAAGCGATCGCCCGCGGCGACTCCCTTCGCGACGAGGCCGTCCTCGGCTGGATCGTCGGCGAGTGGGATGCGTGGGCGAAGACCGCGAAGGATGTCGGGACGCAGACTCGACAGGTGCTCCAGCGTCTTGGGGGCGTCCACACCGAGGCGGCGGCTCGTGCTGCGGCGAAGGCGAACCATGACAGCACCGGTCGCAGCGCCGGAAACGGCTCGCTCATGCGCACCGCGCCCGTCGCTCTCGCCTACCTGGCAGACGGGCGGGAGAAGCGACTCGTCGAAGCTGCCGCGCGCGTCGCGCAGCTCACTCACTGGGAGCCGAGCAACATCGAAGCCTGCGCCCTTTGGTGCCTCTTCATTCGCCAAGCGATCCGCACCGGCGACTTCGACCCGTGGGAGCAGCGCGAATTCATCATCGATCCTGATCGCGGCCTCGATGGTGCGACCTTGGTCGACATGGGCCTCCACGGTCACCCGCGCGACTACCGCGCCGACAACGGCTGGGTGGTACGGGCGTTCCAGGCTGCCCACGTCGCGATCCGTGGGGCGTCCAACTTCCGTGAGGCTATCCACCGAGCGATCCAAGGCGGTGGCGACACCGATACGGTCGCGGCGATCGCCGGCGCCCTCGCCGGAGCGAAGTGGGGCGTCTCCGGCATCCCGCTGTCCTGGCAGCGCAAGGTGCATGGCTGGCCCGGCTACAACGCGAACGACCTCGCACGTCTGGCGATCCTCGCCGTTCGCCGCGGTGAGTCCGACGCCCAGGGCTGGCCCGCGGGCGACTCTGTGCTCAACCCGCACTTCCGCCACACGGCGCCCGTCCGCCACCCAGACGATGACGGCGTATGGCTCGGCTCGCAGAGTGCTCTCCCGATGCTGCCGAGCACCGTCAGTGCCGTCGTTTCACTCGGCCGGCTGGGAACGAACGAGGTCCCCGCAGGGATCGAGTCGATCCGTATCTGGCTCATCGACAAGCCTGACCAGAACCTCAGTCTCGACGTCACCCTGGCGGACGCTGCCGACGTGATAGCCGAGCTCCGCGCCGAGGGCAAGGAAGTCTTCGTCCACTGCGCCGAGGCCCGCTCTCGGACCTCCGCTGTCGCCGCGCTGTACGCAGTGCGGCACCTCGGAGTGCCGCTCGATAAGGCGTGGCGGGCGCTCGACGGCCGTCGCGGCGGCGTCCTCCCGTACTACGACCCGGCACATTTCCTCCAGGAAGCGGTCGCCCGGATCATCGCGCAAGGGAAAGAGTGAGGTCATGTCGCATGGGCTGACCGCGAAGCAGGAGATCGTGGAGGTGACGGTGCATTCGTTCATGCGCGACTCTCTGAAGGCGGCGCTCGAGGCGGAACTCATGACGCGACGCGAGCATCGGATTGTCGCCCTCACCACTGCCGCAGGCGGCGACGAGTTCAACGGCGTGCTCCGTGCGACCGCGGTGATCGAGTACTTGTAGGTCGTCGGTCAAACGCTTGGAGCTCGCTCGGAGGGACTCGAGAACATGAAGAACGATCGCGCGGAGAAGTACTTCGAGGACCGCCATATTGAGGCATGCGGGGCAGTGAAGATCAGGTGAGGGCTACCAACTCCGACCTTGTGCCGCTCGTCAGGATGGGTGCGGTGCCGTTCGACGCGTCCGAGCCCGCTAGCATCAACCAGCGGAGCCACCGCGTCGATCCCTACAAGGGGGCACGGTGAGTCTCGAAGATCCGACTGATTCGGCCTCTTGGGCACAACAACGGGAAGCCGACAAGCTCGCGCGGGCAAGAATCAGCGAGCACGCTGACGCAGCTTTACGTGCACGCTTGTCGAATCACCCTGAGGAAGCAGTCTCCTTCCTCAAGGCCGCACTGCGCGAGTTTGTCGAGCACACCACTGTGTGGCCACTATCGGTTCGCGGCTTGCTCGGTGGGGAGTACGGGCGGGTCGCCGCGGCGCTGAATGATCGTGAGGCGCTTGAGCTCATTGCGGCGGCTGCGGAGCGCGTCGGCGTCGCGCGCGCGGCCATGTCCAGCAAAGAGACGGACGCTCGCGCGCTCGCCGCTTCGTATTTCGACGACCTTCACGTCATGAATTCCATTCGGTCGATCCTCGAAGTCGTCGGTCCAGTATCAGTTGACGAGATGGAGCGAAGGGCGCGCGACAACGAGGTCGGTCCAGTGCGCCAGCGCGTGCATTGGATGTGCAAGGCAGGCGTCGCACATCTCATCGGCGACGAGGTGCACCTTGGGCCGCTGCCCCCCGAACTTCGGCCGGTGCGACCCAAACGTTCGGTTCCGTCCGCAGCAGTCTGGGCGACGCGTACGGATGAAGGACGTAAAGCTCAACTCGAGTTCTATGCGTCCTTCAAGGCGGGAGTGCTCAGGGGGTCGCCGCCGCCGATTGAAGGTCAGCTGGAGTATGTATCGCGGCTTGTCGAGGACCTCAGTAGTGGTCCGGTTGATGAGTTTCAACGGGCCCTGTTCCTACTTGAGGACGAGTATCCGGCTACGTACCTGCCCCGACTGCTCGCGCGCACCCATGCGGAGACGCACTTGCTAGGGGGGGATTATGAACTCGCATTCAGCATCCTGCAACACCGTGGCGTCCCGCTCGATTTGTATATCAACCTTTACCCTTTGGTTGAAGAGCGGGCCCTCACGATTCGCACGATCAACACCTGGGTGGGCCGGAAACAGCCTAGGCTGACCGCTTTTGGAGCCGAAAACCGTGAGGACGTCGAGCAGGCGCTACTCGGCATCCTTGACTCCTACCGTCAGGAACATGGCGTCAACGTCGCTTGGGACATCTGGCAAAGGTTTGTTCCGCACCGTTCGGGAGAGGGGATTGTCGGCCTACTGGCACGAGATGACGGGTTCATTGACGCCGTCACGCTGGAGCAGTTCGGGCGCGACAGCGAGGGTTCGCGCGAGTGTCGCTCTCGGGGAGATGCGTTCCAGAGTTTCAAGGCGATCCGCAAGCCCGTTCCGTGGCCGACACCCTTCCAATCGGTGGATGGGTTCCGAGAGCTCATGGAGCTGCGCCTGGGCCAGCTTTACCGTGACGCCGAGAACAGCGTGCGCATTGCGTCCGGACTGCCTCGCGTCAACGAGGGCAACCTCGCTGAATCGCTTCTGTTGCGTGAGCTGCGCGATGCGTTTCCAGGTTCTCGGATCCTGCACCAGGCGCGCCCCCAATGGCTTCGCCCGCAGTCGATCGACATCTTCTTCGCGGACGAGAACGTCGGGGTTGAGTACCAGGGCGCCCAGCACTCCACACCCATCGAGTACTTCGGCGGTCGAGCAGCGTTCCACAATCAGCGAGCGCGCGACGCGAAGAAGCGAGAGCGGTGCGAGGCCAACGCGTGTCGCCTCATCGAAGTGCATCCCGGATACCACCTGCCAACAGTGATCGCGGAGATCTCAGCCGCACTACGCGAGCCGGCTCGCGCGACAGAAGGCTCAGCACTGGATGGCCAACTCTTCTAGCAAGGCAGCAGGCAGTTCATCCGAGCCCACACGCTGAAACAAGAATGACGAACAATGCACGCAGGCACTTTCTGTGGAACTCATATCGACTTAGGCAAGAAGGGCGTACTCTGATGAGATGCGAGGCGGTCTCGAGCGTTGGAAGAGGGGTGTCGGATCCCAAGGGGTTCGACAGGCGCTCGCCTACGCGTTTCAGGGTTCGTGTGACTCGCACCTCCGCGCCGCAGGTGTCGACGCGCTTGCCGGCTACAGCGCGGCGGCGTCGGCCGGCGCCACCCGGTTCAGTGTCGGGGCCGGCGTCATCACCACCGACACCCTCGACGAGACGCAGCTGCGCCGCTGGGTCGACGGACGTGACCCCGAGACTGACGAGCGTCGCGGTCGGGATCTGAGTTCCCCGGACGCTGATCTGATCCTCGACGGCACGATCAACGCGCCGAAGTCGTACAGTATCGCCGCGCTGATCACCCCGGACCTGGCGCGGGAGTTCGAGGAGCTGCAGGACCGGCTGCGAGATCGGATTATCACGACGTGGCAGCGGGAGCTGAACGCCCGTCGTGGCGCGGGCGGCAGCATCCGCGAATCTCTCCATCGGGTAGAGGTCGTCGAGTTGCAGCACCGTCGTTCGCGGGCGCTGGATCCGCACATTCACCGGCACCTGTGGTTGAACGTGAAGGTGCAGGGCGAGGACGGGAAGTGGTCGAACGTCGATTCCCGGGTGGCGATGAAGATGCACACCGTCATCAACGCCGAAGGCGAGCTCGCCGCCCGCACCGACCCGCAATGGGTGGCTGCGCTCGCGAGGCACGGGTTCACGCTGAATGCGGATGGCGAGATCGCCGAGCTCGCGCACGCGGTGCGGCCCCTGTCGCGCCGGTCGACGCAGATCGAGTCGAACCGGGCGATGCTGCTCGCGGCGTGGCGGGCGGAGCATCCTGGGCAGGAGCCGAGCCCCGACCAGTTGCATCAGATCGACCGGCTGGCGTGGGCGAAGGCCCGCCCGAACAAGCCCGGCGAGGTCGACGAGACGGCGTGGGAGCAGCTCATCGCCGCCGAACTCGCCGCGATCGACCTGGCTCTTCTGCACCCGCGGGGCGCGGGGCCGGTCCGCTCGGTGCCGGTCGAGGATCTCGATCTCGGGCTGTTGGCGGCCCGCGCGATCGTGGAAGCGGATGCCCGCTCCGCAAGCTGCGGAGGACGGTTCAGTCTGTTCGATGTCCGGGCCGGGGCGATACGTGCCGTCGCGGCATCCGGAATCGTCACCGCACGCGCCGACGTGCAGGACGTGATCGACGAGGTCATCGACCAGGCGCTCCATCTGACGGTCGATCTGCTGGCAGAGGAGGCGGAGCGGCCCGCGCACGTGAAGGGGTTCATGGCGTCCACGACCGCCGCGTTGAAGGTCGAGCTT
The DNA here is from genome assembly GCF_011620665.1 of Microbacterium sp. Classification (GTDB taxonomy): domain Bacteria; phylum Actinomycetota; class Actinomycetes; order Actinomycetales; family Microbacteriaceae; genus Microbacterium. Next base: position 36,981 of record NZ_WOYQ01000082.1, on the reverse strand, counting down.
GCCGGACGGTTCGACACGCTGACCCGGGCGGGTGCGCCGGTCGCGACGTCCACGATCGTGACGGTCGCAGCGGAGGTGCTCCGCGACGACGTCGTGCTCGACGAACGCCAAGTGGCGGCCGCGGCGGCGATCGCGGGGACCGACCAGCTCGTGTCGGTGACCGGGCCCGCGGGCGCGGGGAAGACGACGATGTTGCGGGTCGCGAAGGCCGCGATCGCACGGCGAGGGCATCGGATGCTGGTGGTCGCGCCGACGAAGAAGGCCGCGTCGGTCGCGGGCCGCGAGATCGGCACGTCCGCGTCGAGCCTGCACGCGCTACTCGCCGACCACGGCTTCCGGTGGGGCCGCGACGAGGCCGGTGCCGAGATCTGGACGCGGTTGTCGGTCGGAGAAGTCGACCCGACGACGGGCTACGTGTTCGAAGGTCCGCGACGGTTCCCGCTCGCCGCCGGGGACCGGGTGGTGGTGGATGAGGCCGGCATGGTCGACCTGCACACCGCGAACGCGCTCGCCATGGTCGCGGCCGAGAGCGGGGCGGGGATCGCGATGGTCGGCGACCACCTCCAAGCCCGCCCGGTCGGACACTCCGGTGCGATGGCATCGATGACGCGGCGCGCGACCGCGGTCGTTGAGCTGACCGCGGTGCACCGCTTCCGCGACCCGGACTACGCCGCGCTGACGCTGCGCATGCGGGAACCGGCATCTAAGGACGCCGCCCTGACCGTCGCCGCGGAGCTCGACGAGCGCGGGCTGATCCACCGGGTGTCCGATCACGTCGGCGCGCGCGACGTGATGGTCGAGGCGTACTTCCGGTGGGCCACCGACCACCGCCGGGTCGCGCTGGTCACGAGCACCAACGAGGAAGCCGACGCGATCAACGAAGCCATCCAGCAGCGCCGCATCGACCACGGCCAACTCAACGAGACCCGCATAGCTGTCGGGCAAGGCGAACAGCGACTGCTCGAGGGCGACGTCGTCCAGACGCGGCGCAACGACCGGCAGGCGGACGTCGAGAACCGGGCGCTGTGGACCATCCACCAGATCACGCCCTCGGGGGTCGAGCTGGTCAGCCTCACAGACAGCGGCGATGCGCGGACTGTGACCCACGAGTACGCGGCGAACCACGTACACCTCGCCTACGCGTCGACCGTCCACGGCATCCAGGGAGAGACGACGGATGCCTCGATCGTGGGACCCGGCGTGGACGCCTCGGGGCTCTACGTCGGCATGACTCGGGGCCGAGCACACAACGAGGCGATCGCGGTCGCCCGCACCGACGCCGCAGCGCGCGACCAGGTCGCGGACAGCATGATGCGCGGCATCCCGGAAGTCAGCCTCGATGACTCGCTGCGGGCGGCGCGGAGCGAGCTTGGGCGGGCGGCGCGGCCAGCGCGAGACACCTTGGGTGCCGAGTTGGTGGAGCTGAATGGCTGGCTCCGCGATGCCAAGCTCGAGCTACTCGACCTTGATAGTCAGATCGCGGGGACCGAGGCGAATGGGCATGGCCGTGGAACCGATGAACCGGCAGCGGGCGAGCTTCGCGGGACGCGGGATGGCCTGGTTGCTCGATACGGACTCGAACGTTACCGATACGAAGAACTCGTGCAGCAGTGGCATGAGACGGTACCGGCGGCTGATCTCCGGACGGGCGCACACCAATCTGCAGCGCCCGACATCGCGCACGAACAGCACGGTGTCGGAATCGGACGATGAACGGCGCTGGTGTCCTTTCAACGGGTGCCGGATGCGCCAAGCTAAAGGCGTGCGGCGATCCTGCGCAACAACTGGCCGCGTCAGCCTCGGCGGTGCCACAACGAAGTCTGAAACGGGGGAAGTGCGTCTATGTATGAAGCAGACCTGGAGGCAGCAGATGACCCAAGTACTCCCCCGGACGTGCTCGCCCGGCTCGCGCGCAATTCAGACGACTATGTGCGCGAAGCTGTCGCATACAACCCCAGCACTCCAGGGTCGGTACTTGAGCATCTCGCCGCCTCAGAATCAGACGACCTGCGGGTAGCCGTCGCGGAAAACCCGAGCACCCCGGCCAGCACGCTCGGGCAACTCGCCAAGGACGACAGCTTCATGGTGAGGAGGCACGTCGCCGGTAATGAAAGCACTCCGGTCGACGTGCTGGAATGGCTCGCTGCCGATGGGGAGCCCTTGGTGCGAATCGGTGTTGCAGGCAACCCAAAAGTCCCGTCGCGAATCGCCGAGGGTCTCGTCGTCGACAGCGACTCGATGGTGCGCATTGCGTTGGCTGGAAACAACGAGATGTCGCTAGACGTGCTCGAACGCCTCGCGTCCGATGGGGTCGCAAAGGTCCGTGAGTGCGTTGCGCGAAACCCGGGGATCCCATCCAGAAGTCTTGAGCGGCTCTCCGGCGACAGCGACCGGGAAGTTCGCGCGACCGTCGCTTGGCATCCGAAGGCGCCCGAGACGCTCCTTGAACGACTTGCCGATGATGAATGGTGGGGCGTACGCATGTTTGTGGCCTTGAACCGGAATACCTCCGGTGAGGTGCTCAAGCAGCTTGCCACCGATGAACACTGGCAGGTGCGACTAAACGTCGCTCAGAACCCGACCTCAGGGAAGGCCGCACTCGCTCTGCTGCTCGCTGACTCACACACAGAGGTGGGCAGGGAAGCGCAGCGGCATCCAAACGCGCAAGTGTGACCGGCTCTACGCACGCAGATCGACCATGTTCACCGTCGATCTTGTCGACCACGAGGGCGACCTCGCAGCACAATCGGGCGAACAGGCGCGCTCGGCATCGGCACTTCTAGGGACGTCGACGATAAGGCAGTGGCCTGTCAAGTTCTCAACCATCCCTGAGGAGTCACTGGCGCGGATGAACGCGCTGCAACTCGATCGCGTGACGGGCGAACGCTTCAGCGATCTCCTGATCGGTGGCTTCCTCCCATGTCTCACCGAGCGGGATGTGATCGAAGTCGGGATACCGCCTGTTCTCACGCTTCTCGTAGGCCTTGATGCGCAGCCGGAAGCCAAAGTCGGGACTCCAGTCACTGATGAGCTCTATAGCGTTTCCCCCGCGGAGCCGGAACGCGATGCAGCTGACTGGGTCGATCCGGCGCCGCGCGGGCCAGATCCACCGCTCCTCGATCCCAACTACATCTTCGATGCGCTCGACAATCGTCCGCTGCAAAGCGACGCGTCGGGAGTAGATCTTGTCGCTGGCCCGCTTCCTAGCGAGAGCCATCGAATCGGCGTCGAGTCCGAACGCGTGTAGCAGCGCGTCTATTCCTAGTCGATCCGCAAGAGAGTCCGGTCGATCGGGGACATCGGCGACCACCACGTCGGCATCTGCGGCGAAGGCGGCCAATCCCGGGAACACGTCCAGCGCCTCATCGAGCAGCCATGCAGTTCGGTCGCGGACGAGTTCAGCCAGCGTGTTTCCGACCTCTTGAATGCGCGCGTGTGTGACCTCGGGGCGTCGGCCACGTTGGTCAGACTGGCCAGCTCTGTGCCGAGGGCCTCGAACGCTTTGAGATGCGCGCCGGAAATGCCCGCATTCAAGTCCGGCCCGATGCGCCCTTTTCCTCGCGGGTCGCTGAGTGCCCATTCTCGAAGGCGAACGAACTTCTCACGCGGGGGCATCTCCTGCACTGACCTGTTGGCGCTCGAGTCGAGGAACCAGAAGTTGCCCGGCCAGTTGAGGTATGTGTGCGTTGGTGCGTATCGACGGCCAAAGCCAGGTGGCAATCGGAATCGGGATTGGTTCTCCGCTGCCACCACGTGGTCCCAATCGACCGAACCGACGCCGAGGGGGAGCTGCTGCGAAAACGCGACGAGCAGATGCGGTGCGCTACGGGCGACTTCCAGCCGTTCGTCGGCATTGAGTAGACCACGAACCTGCTGACGCCCGCGCTTGAGCTTCGGGTACCTCCCATGAGCCACCCCGATGATCTCTCGTGTCGGAAACTCGCGACCTGCTGACCCGGCATTGAGCGCCACCGCAAACGCATCTCGCCGGAAGGCATCGCCGAGGACCTGCTGGTAGCCGAAGAGAGTTGCGCCAAGGACATACTCCTCGACCTGCGAAATGTCACCCTCTGTCCATTCGCGCTCAGCGTCGCTCGCGACCACCCAGCCGAAGACGTCCTCCCATAACTGGGTTCGAGTCATCTTGAGCGCGTACCCCATTCGGGTGTGTTCGTGCAGAACTGCGGTGAAGCGTTGCACGGCCTTCGCCACCAGCGGGGCCGTCGACTTCATCGATCGGAGTATGGGGCGCTTGTTCGCCTTGCTGAGTCGGTCGACGTTCACGGGAACCATGTCCGAGAGTCCGATACCCGCCAGCGCGAGCCGGGACAGCAGACTGAGGGCGCCGTAGACGTCGAGCAACCCCCCAGTCGCATCAGCAATGCCCTTGAGTGCGGCGTGAGCGGACGTCTCCCCTGGCGCGGACAGCTCAGGGTCGTGCCAGAAGGTCTTGACCGCGGCGAAATAGAGATCGTTGCCTGAAACCGGTGCGCCGCCCCGATTCACGCGGCTGAATACCTCGAGCACATCTTCCGGGTCTCGCACCGAGGCCGAGATCATCGGAATGCTCTTCCGAAGCCATGCCGCGCGCACAGACTCCAGGCGGGCCGCGATCGCCGTTCGAGCAGTCGCGTCGTCGGGGAGGCGGAATTGGTAATCGAGTATGGATACCACGGCGGCGACGCGCGAGTTGTCGATCTCGGCTTCGATGAGCTCTCCGAGCGACAGCCAGTTCGAGAGGTCGACGTAACGGTCACGGTCAGCGATCGGTTCGGCTTCGCGCTCGTTGAATCCGTCGACTTCCGTATCGAGCACGGGGTCAAATCGGCGCCACAGGATGTATCCCGCATCTCGCGAAGGATCACGGAATGCGTTCAAGTAGAACCGGCCGTACCCGCGGCCGGTGAAGATCGAATAGATCGCGAAGACACGCTGCTGGCCGTCGACCAGTTGCGGGTTGGACGTCTCCGCTTGTCGCACGGCCGCTTGGCCCCCACCCAGCGGGATCGATGCCATGCCAGGTCGATCGATCTGGCAGAAGAGCAAAGATCCAACTGGGTACCCCATGATGAGTGAGTCAAGGAGGAGGCGAATACGGTCCTCCTTCCACACTTCGTCCCGTTGAACGAGGGCCAAATCCCACGCGTTCTCTATTCGTCGTCGGACGATGTCACGAGGCGCGAGACGACCTCCCTCGATGGGTTGCTCGAGGTTCGGGTTCGACATGCTCACAACTTAGCTGCCAGCCTGAGGCAACTTGCCCGAGTGTTCGAGGGCGGTGAGGTGTTGAGGCGCAGCATCCCGACACCGAGAACTGGCCATCGTCGCGCCAGCACACGCGGAGCGGCGTGGGAGTACCATGACTCCCACGCCGCTCTCCTGTTGCGATGGGTCAGCGGACAACCCCGGTGCCGGCGTACGAGGCCGGTACTGCTGTCGGGCCCGTAGCGTCTGCTGCGGGCCTCTCAGCTTTTGGGGCGCGATCGACCTCGACGCCCGCGAACTTCAGCGACGCCCCGACGTTGTCCGCGACGACGTCGCGGGTCTCGTGGTTCTGCCCCGTCTCCTTGTCGGTGTACGTGCCGAAGCGGAGGTCGCCGGCGACGATCACGCTGTCGCCCTTGCGGAGCGAGTCGGCGACGTGCCGGGACTGCTGGTTGAACACGACGACGCGGTGGAACACCGTGCCCGCGTCTTCCCAGCGGTTGGTGGTCTCGTTGAGGCGTCGGTCATTGACGGCGACGGTGAAGCGGGCGTACTCGTTGCCCGACTCTCCCGCGCCATGTTCGGGGTCACCGGTGAGGTTGCCCTCGATGGTGACCGGGATCCTGGTGGTCATTGTTCTTCCTTCCTGTCGTGAGGCACCCAAGGCGTCTCAGTGTGCGTGGGCCTGGCTGGTCCACGCGTCCCATTCCTGCTCGTCGACGACGCCCGTCCACGAGCGAGGTCTTACGGGGTCGTGTCCGCGCGAGCATCCGCCGGCGTATGCGCGGGCGAGGCGGGGAATTGTGAGGCTGAGGCGTTCGTGCCATCCGATCGGCCCGAACCCGGCGTCGGATGTGTGGAACGCCACGGTGTGCGCGATGTGCAACGCGGAGAGTTCTTCGACGAGCTGTCCATGCTTGAACCAGCAGACCGGGACGACGGACTCGGAGACCCGGTAACGGACGGTGAACCACTCGACCCATACCCGCAGTTCGCCCCAAGCGGCGCGCGCCTCCTGCGGTGTGAGAGACCGCCAGTCGATGACGCGCGCTCCGATCGGTGCGGAGGTGCCGTAGCGGATGTCGGGTTCGAAGTCGCTCATCTCCTCGGCGATGAGGTCGTCGACGTCGGGCGGGTCTTCGTAGTCGGTCACGACGCTGTCCCTTCTTTGGGCTGCAGGCTGCGGCGGAGCCGTTCCAGGGCATGGGCGGATGCCGCACGGCGGGTGCGGTTTCGAGCGAGCACCGCGTCACGGTCGATGAGGCGGTGCAACAGGTCGTGGCAGTACGGGTGCATCGGCACGAGGTCGTCGTGTGCTTCGAGCGCCTTCCAGCGCCCTTGTTCGAGGACGACGCCGGCGTAGTCGAGGTGGTGCAACTCGAGCTGCTTCTTCCCGGCGGGTCGCCCACATCCTGCGCAGATGAGTGGGATGCCGCGGGCGGCCTGTTGGGTGAACCAGCGGTCGCGGCGCGCGAACCAGGTGCGGGAGCGGAGGAACTCGGTCCGGTAAAGGTTCATCAGTGCGGGCCGGCGACGGTTGGTCATTCTTCGCTCACCGCCTGCGCAGAATCCGCCTCTTGTGGGGACGATGCCAGAGCCGCTGTCGGTGACGCTGCGCGGGCGGCGGTGTCGAAAACGCCGCGTTGCTCCTGCTCGGTCTGTCGCTTGCCGGACTGGATCGACGACGCGTCGCGGCGTTCGTCCCAACCGGCGAGGTCGAGGAGCACGCTGCGCCTGTTGCGATACGCGAGGAGCCCGACGGTCGGCGGCAGCCGCCGGATCTCATCGACCGACATCAAGGGTCGGCGTTCATGATGCTCGCTGGTGGAGTGCCCGGCATCCCGGGTCGACCATGACCGCTGTGTGCGCTGCGTCTCACGGGTACCGAGCAAGGACTCGATGTCGCGCAGGTGGTTCACGTGGCTGGCGCCACCCAGCAGCACTTTCGCGGTCGCCGCGGCCCAGATGGTGTCGGCCTCGGCGCGCGACCACGAGGTTTCAGCTTGGGACAGGGCTTGCAAGACGATGAACGTGCAGATGCCGCGGCCGCCACCGTCGGCCATGATGCGAGGCAGGTTTCCCCAGCGGAACATGTTCGCGATCTCGTCCAAGATCAACCCCAGCGGGTGGGCGAGTCGGGAGCCAGGGGAGGCGAGCGCGGTGGTGCGGGCGACTTCGACGATGTCGTCGAGCAGCGCGCTGAGCCACCCGCCCATCGCGGATGCCCCGGAGGAGGACCCGAGCAGGTACAGGGTGTTGGCACTGTCGAGGAACTCGCGCGGGTCAAACACCGGGTCACCCGGCTGGGGCAAGAGGGCGTCGCGGATCTGCGGGACGGCGAGGGGTGCGACGGCACCCTGTACGCCGAACCAGATTGATGACACGAGCTTCTCGTCACCGCTAATTGTCGCGTCCAGGCTGTCGCCCCACCCGGGTGTCCCGTCGGCTTTGAGAATGTCGACCGCGTCACGGGTCTGCGCCGGGCTCGTGCCCCAGTCGTACAGTTCGGCAATCGACTTGCCGCCGACGGCGGCGGCGTGCAGCAGCCTGCCGAGGACGACCCCGGATGCCTGTGCCCATTCCCCGTTCGTGGCTGAAGCGCCCAGTGCCGTGCCGGTGATGATCGCAGTCCCGCGTTGCATTGCCACGAGCGGATCCTCACAGCCGGCGATCGGCGAGACCCGCAGCGGATGCCGGATGCCGGAGAGCCCTTGCGGGTCGAACACGTGCACGTCGCCGCGGGTCTGCCGGATCCGCATCGTCGCGGTCAGGTTGTCGTTGGTCGTCGACGTCGTGATCAGCGGCCCGGACCAGTCCACGATCGCGGAGATCAGCACCCGGTACCCCTTGCCGGAGCGGGGCGGTCCCTCGAGGGCAACGGAGTCTTCGATCGAGACGTACACGTCCTGACCGCGGGAGCGGCCGACCCGCCACCCGACGTCGGTCGCGGTCGGCTTCTTGAGGTCGGGCCGGAGTTGCCCCGCGCGGCGCAGCACCGCCTTCGCAGAGAGGTGGTCGCGGATCTCCGAGCTGGTCGCGAACCCGGGGCGCATCCGGAGGTCGGTGATGAACGCCCGATCGGACTCGCGGTATCGGCGCACCGCGACCAGAATCCAGATCGCCAGCGCCGCTATGAGCAGCACGGCGGCGATGTCGGCGACCCGGATCCAGGCCAACGGCAATTCGCACCCATCGAGTGCGGCGTATGCGGTCGGGTCGCCGGTGACGGCGAGCCAGAGCCCGGCGAAGAGGCTGTCAGGCGTCGGGCGAGAGCCGCAGGCGAGTTGGGTGACGGTCTCGGCGATGAACCCGAACGCGAGCGCCAGGATGACGGCGGCGGCGATGAGTACCGCGATGCCCTTCCCTAGCAGTCCGTTCATGGCGTTCGCCTCCTCAGAGGCCCTCCGCCGCGGATGCGGCGGCGGCGAACCAGGCGTCGCGCGTGCGGCGTCGGAGTGCGTCGAATCGAAGCTGACCGGTCTTGAGTGCCGGGTCGAACGGGATGATCTGCACTGCGCGGACGTGGTCGCGGAAGCCGTCGGCGATGCGGCGTGATGCGACGGGTGCTGCCTCGGATTGGGTGACGATGACGACTGCGCGGTCTGCGAGGAGGGCGGACCGTTCGTCGCGGCCCCGGAGCGCATCAAGGAGCAGCGCCGCAGACTCGGCGGATTCGGGCGTGGCGAGGGTGGGGATGACGAGCTGGTACGAGTTGTCGACCATCCGCAGCCAGCGTTCGGCGGACTCGTCGTTGCCTGAGTCGAAGAGAACGAGGCGGTAGAACCGTGCGGCGACCTGCATCAGCAGATCGAACTCGGTCGCGGCGATGCGCTGGTCGGTGGCGAGCAGTTCCGGGTTGGAACGCAGCACGTCGTACCGGTCTGTGGCCTGGTGATGCACGAAGCGGGTGATGTCCGACACTCCTGCGCCGTGGGCGAGGAGCGTGGATGCTTCGGGGAGCAGGTCGCGGAGGGTGGTGTCGTACATGCCCTGTTCGGTGCGCCATCCGAGGGTTCCTCGGGTGTCGTTGTTGTCCCAGGCGAGGACGTTGCCGCCGCCTTCGCGGGCATAGACGGAGGCGAGCATTGCGGTGGTCATCGTCTTGCCGACGCCCCCTTTGCCGTTCGCGACCGCGATGGTGCGGCATCCGGCCCACTGCCTGGACACGGTCGCCGTCCACTCCGTTCGCTGCCGTTCTGCCGTCGACGGGCGCACCGTGATCCCGAGGCGGGCGAGTACTCCTCGCCACCCGGGGGTCAGTGCTGCGGCGTCGCTGCTCGATGTGAGGAAGGTGGGGCGGGTGGGGGGCTCCGCAGCTGGCGCATCACCGATGTTGGTGGCGCTCGACTGCGGAGCCCGTTCACTCACCTCCTGTCCGGACTTTTCGTCTCGTGAGCTGCGACGGCTCGAAGGCTCGGACGCCGCGTCGGCGGTGTCTATCGGGGCGAGCTCTCCCTCCGTGCCGATGAGCAAGTGGTGCTCGCCGCGATCGCCGGATGTGACGAGCTCGACTGGGGCGCCCGTGCGGCGCGCTTCGTCGGTCGCTCGCCGGACGATCGCGTGCCGGATGTCTTCATCGGCGTCGGCGAGGACGGGTTCGGAGTGGCCGTCGATGGTGACGAATGTCGCGTGCGGGCCGGTGACGGTCGCGTAGGCGCGGGGGTGACTGATCATCATGCTCATGGTCATTGCTCCTCGGTGAGGTCGCGGGGCTCGGCGATGAGCCAGCCCTCTAATCCGGTGTCGATGTCTTTGGTGGCGTCCGGCCAGTAGGCCTCGAGCGCGTCCGCGTCGACGAGCCGGAGTGCGGCGTCTTCGTGATCGGCCGGGGAGACGGCGTCGTCGGTGGCGAACAGCTCGTACTCCCACGGGGTCGAGGTGGCGAAGCAGTCGACCAGGTAGGAGTACTGGCCGACGTACGCGAGAAACTCTCCCTTGCGTAAGTGCCGCGCCATTTCTACGTGCGGGGCAGGGAGGTTGAGGCGGGTGCGCAGCGCGGCCTGCTCCTGGTGGTTGACGCGGAAGATGAACTTGTTCTCGATGTCGCCGACGATTGAGTAGGCGAGGGAGCGTTCCATGGAGTCGGCGTCACCCACGGCGTCGAGGTCGCCCATCTTGTGCAGGATGACGATGTTGCTGATCCCGTAGTGCCGGGAGAGTTTCAGCCATTGCTGGAACATCTGCAGCGACGCAAGCGAGGTCATGTCGCGCCATCCCTCCTCCCGCACCACGTACCGGGTGCGGCGCGCGGCACGGTCGGAAATGACGGCTTGGATCCACGCGGTCGAGCACACCTGGGTGAGCTGCGCGGCGAGGTCCCCACGCGCGAAAAGCTCGCTCGTGTCGGTGACCACGATCGGCGCATCTTGATCGAACTCGACTGTGGACTCGTCTTCGAAGAGCCCGGATAGGTCGCCTTCCACGAATCGGCGCAGTACGAAGCGGGGCTGGATCGCGCCGTCGGCAGCGTGGAATGCGGCATCCGTCTCTCCTGCGAGCTGCTCGAGCTCCTCATACACGCCCCGCAAAGTCGGCCGATCGCCCGTGCGTTCGATGCAACGGTCGAGGGCGTCGAGGATCGCGGCGTGCTCGACGGCCGACATCCGCCCGCCGAGCGTCATCTCGATGAGAGCGATCAGCGTGCCGATGCGGCGCTGCTTCACCATTTGCTCGTGCTGCTCGTCGGTCGTCCCCGTGCGGCGCGGACCGCGATCGAGAGGGTTCAGGCGTGCTCCCGTGCCGCCACCGAGGTGTATCACCCGCCCGCCGGGTATCGCCTCGGCGACTGCCACCCATTCGCCCTTCGGGTCGGAGGGGACCACGACTTGGTGGCCGAACGCGATCGATCGCGTGACGAGGGTTTTCACGGTGGCAGACTTCCCGCCGCGGTAGGCGCCGAGAACGAGGATGTTCGTGGAGAACGTGCCGCGCTCTGACGAGTCCACGTAGGCCTCCCAGGGGGAGAAGTGCCACAGCGCGTCGGCGTTCAAGTCGACGCCGAGGATCGGTCCGCGGTGGCCGAGCCCCGAGTCGGCGACGAACGGGTAGATCCCCGCGATGTGCTGCGAGGTGGCCTGGTGAGCTGGGATCCACGCCTTCGCGAGGTTCCAGTACCCGCCGAGGATCAGACCGGGGCCGAATGGGCCTGCGACGGCCGGCTCTGGGAGGCCGCGCTCTTGACGAGATGAGCGCGCTGGCTTCTCTTCGTCGCGGGTCCTTGTGATCTCGCGTTGCAGGTCGCGCTTTTGGCGGCGGGTGAGTTCTGCCGGGGTGAAGGTGGCGGCGTGCCGAGTCATCACTTCATCCCCAGACCGATCGGGAGCGCGTTGACCATGAGCGCCTCAGCTTGTTGGCAGTACAGGATCTGTGCCTCCATGCCCGCGCGGGACAGTGCGTTGCGCATGCCGGCGATCGCTTGATCGAGCCGTTCCTCGTTGGGCGCCGTGATCGTGAGGTACGCCCCGTATTGGAATTCGCCGTGGCCGTGTGCGATCTCTTGCTCGCGTTGCTCGAGCGCGCGCCAGTCCGCGGCGTCGGCTGCCGAACCATCCGCCCCCCGCTTCGCGCGGAGCGACTCGTTGCCCCGCCACACCTTCTTGTCGTCACGGATGCGCTTGAGCGCCTTCGAGACCGGCACGGGGGTGAGCACGATGGAGAGGATGTGCGTGATCGCTTCACCGGTGTTCGGGTGCCGGGCAAACACCACCGGAGATAAGAACCCGACGGGGGAGTCGGACCGCGGCCACTCGTGCACCCACATTGTGGTGTGCACGCCTGAGTCGGTCAGGACGATGCCGTTTCGGCCCTTTGGCTCCTCGAGGTACATCGGTCCGATCGCCACCGGATCGACTCCAGCGAGTTCGTCGGGGCGATTCTGGACGATCGGCGCGAACTCCGGGTCGAACGCAAGCCGCCCCAGCGCCGCGACGTCGCGCGGGGAGAGCCAGCGCCGCACGGTGATCTTCGCGGAGGTGAGTGCATCGGCAAGATTGCCTGCTTCGATCTGCGCGAGGGTGAGGATCGCTTCCTTGCCTCCGCCGAGGGCCTTCAGCTGCGAGCCGAGTGCGACGAGGTCAAGCGTGAGCACGATGTAGTTGCGGTGCGCCACCTCGAAGCGCTCCGAGCCATCCATCACGTCCTGATAGTTGTGCGCAACAGGGGAGTCCGGGTTCAGATCCTGCAGCCGGCGCACCGTGTCGTAGTGCTCGCGGGCCGCGCGGATAGTTGTCGGTAGAGTGCGTTCCTGCAGCGTGACCCGCTTGACGCCGGGGCGCTGCGTGAACGGGCCGAGGACGCGGTCGAACTGCTCCGCGAGGTCGAAACGCTCAGGGAGGTCGTGCATCAGGAACCCCTGCACCTCGAGCTCGGCGATCACCGACACGGATCGGTCGTGCGGGTTGTAGGTGGCCGCGATGTGGTTCACATCCCAGAGTTCGATCGACGCGCGCGTGCCGGGCAGGTTCAGGGTCCCGGTTAGCCGCGACTGCTCGGGGCGGAAGGCCTGGGTGGTCGCGCCGGTGGCACCGCGCACCTGCTTCATCAGCCACAGACCGGCCATCCTCGGCGCGGACACCCCATGGATGCTGGTCAGCGCCGTCACGCCGAAGCCGAGGTACAGCGGAGCGCCGTACAGCAGCCCGAGCGGGCCGAAGCGATTCACGAAGACGAGGAGGATCAGCGCCGACGTAGTCAGGAACGCCAGCTGCCAAGGGTCCATGCCCATCACCACGCCCTGTCGTGACCGGCGCGTCAATCGGACCGGACGCGCGTACTCGGGGGTAGCAGTCATGACGGACTCCGATCGGTCTTGGGCGGCTGAGGCGATGAGGGCGGAGGTGCGGTGAAGGAGCGGCCAGCGGTCGACGCTCGAGGAGCGCTCCCGGCCGTAGTGCCGGTCTGCGCGGGCGCTGACGCGCCCCTTGCCCCGCCCGCAGTCGACCTCGTTGTTGCAGGCTTCGGAGACGAGCTCGATGAAGTGGCGGCGCCGCCCGGTCGAACCCCGGAGGGGAGAGCGCCCATCCGCGTCGGGATGCGGGCGGCGGACCGTGCCGCGCCGGAGGCCATGCGTCCACCGTGTGAACCGAGACGTGAGCCGACCCCGTCAGCGGCGACCGCTCCGGCGAAGCTGAACAGTCCGAAGATCGCGAACGGAGCGAATGCGACGAGAACGAGACCGACGATGAGCGGCCAGGATTGCGGGTTCCAGATCGTCTTCACTGACGCGAGCCCGTTGATGATGAGGGTGATGAATCCGATCGTGAGCGGTCCGGTGAGCAAGAGCACGACCACGGCAGAGACGTAGCGCACGACCCATTGGGGTCCGATTCCTCGGACGGGAAACAGCATCCATGCCACAGGCCCGACCATGATGAGCGCAGCGAGCACGATGTTGCGGAACGCGAATACCAGCATGAGCAGCAGCATCCCGAGCATGAGGAGACCGTGGATGAGGAACGCGAAGAAGTAGTTCGCCTGCCCGCCAGCCCACATGACCGACTGCATCGTGGAGAAGAGGCCGAATGGGCCATCGCGGTTCATGAGGTACCAGGTCATGTCGTCGACCGCGTTCAGCAGGTGCCCGGTGAGCCACAGTGTGATCGGCACCGCAGGGATCGCGATGAAGGAGCGGACTAGCGCGCCGACGAGCTCCTCGCGGTCGCCGGAGATGACAGCGGCGGCGATCGCCCACACCATCGCGCCAAAGGTGATGATGAGTATCGCCCATTGCCAGAACGACCACTCATTGACCGCCGCCGTCCACAGCAGGGTGGAGGAGTCGAAGCGCATGTTGTCCGCGACGATGAACATCATCCCGGTCGTTGCCAGAGCCATACCGCGGCCGGCGTTCTCGAAGGTGAGGCAGACGGCGTCGCCGAGGCTGCAGCCGTACTTGACCAGAAGCGCGCGGCCACCGTCGGACTGGATCGCCTCCACGTGGCCCTCGTAGGTGGTGCAGACCGTCGCGTTCTTACCGGCCAAGGACACTCCCATGAAGCACTGCTGGGCAGTGACGGCACTCGGATCGGTCGGAGTGCACGTGACCTGTCCGCTCGCGGTCTGACAGTCGACGGGATACGCCGGGGCTGACCACGGCTCGCCGCTCACCGACGCCATCGATACAGGCTTTGCGGCGCTGGTCGTCGTTGCCTGCGCCGAAACGCTCGAACCGAGCGCCAGCGCGATGCCGACTACGATGCCGACACGAAGCGCGCGCAGGGCGTTCATCAGAACCCGAAGTCGAAGTTGATGAACCAGGCGAACACGCCCGACGCCGCGCCGAGGACGGCGGCGGCGATGAAGATCCAGAGGATGTTCTCACCTGCCCAGGTGCGCACTCGATCGGAGGCGAGACCGCGGAAGGCGAGTGAGGCGCCGGCAAGGATCAGCATGATCAAGACGACCAGCATCGCTCCGGCAAGGATGTACGACGCGATGACCTGAAAGCCTTGGAAGAACGGGGCGGAGAAGTCTGGTTGGATGTCGGGGACGTCGACATCGGTCGGGACGATACGCGTGATCATGGTCATGCTCCTTGCTCTGTGAACTACTTCAGGGGGAGGCCAAGTGCGGCCATGAAGGGCTCCGGAGGTACCGGAGTTCCGGACTTGCGGACTTCGAAGTGCAGGTGACATCCGAACGATTTGCCGGTATTGCCCTCGGCGCCGATCGGCGTGCCAGCTTCGACCTGCTGGCCAACGGATACCCTGAGCGAGTCCCACTGCATGTGGCCGTAGAGGGTCACGATCTCGTTGCCATGGTCGATGCGGACAGCGTTGCCATAGCCCTGGTAGGTGCCCGCAGTGATGACCCGGCCGGGGCCAGCCGCGTAGATCGTGGCGCCGCAGCCCTGGGCCATGTCGTAGCCCTGGTGGTTCGTCGAGCAGTAGCCGCAGCCGATCACCGGGTTATAGCCGAAGCCGCGGCCCTTGGAGTAGTCGCCGGCGAGGGGGTAGCCCCAGTCGCCGTTCACTGCCGGAGCGCCACCCACTGTCGTTTCGGTAGTGCTCGCGGACGCGCCGACGATCGCGAACGGGATCGCGATGAGCGGTGTCACGAGGAACGCGACGATGAGCGCGATTCCGACGATCGCCCCTACCAGGATCTTCCGGCCGGTCCTCGTGTTGAGGGCCGCGGCGGCGATCGCTGGGGCTCCCATGTCAGGGCTCCAACGGCTCCGTGAAGTAGCGGACCACCTTGCAGTCGCCAGGCCGTTGAGCCGTGTCTGGGGTGGGGATGGAGCTTGGGCCGCAGAGGACCTGCACGCTCACGCGCACCTGCTCGTCGTACGAGGTCTCGCTGTCGCCACCGTCAGAGCGAGTGAAGGTGAGCGTCACGTCCGACGTTCCGATGGACATTTCACCGGATGCGTCGTCGGAGACCGCGACGTACAGGACCTCACCTGTCGTCGTCGCCACAACACGGCCGTCCTCGTTGGCGAGCGAATCCCACTCCTCCTGCGGAAGCACGACACCTGTTCTCATCTCGACCTTTGAAGATGTCGTTGCAGCCTGTTGATCCTCTTCGGACGTGTACCGCGTATCGAGCGTGAACCACGTGTCCAGATAGTTGAGCCACTCTTCTCGGCTGCTCTTGGTCGTATCGAAGGTGGATGCGGCTTCGAGGGCAGCGCGAATGTAGATCTCGGCATCTTTCGTGATCGGCTCCGGCGTCCAACCTCTCTCGGAGGCGGTCGGATCCACGAACTTGTCAGTCGGCGGGTCGGTTGCGGTGCCGGTCGGCCCGACCGAGGCGCCAGGGGAGGTCGCGGTCGGTTCAGCTCCTGACCGCGGCAGCGTGGAGCTGACGATGATCGCCACGATCCCCGCGATGAGTACGAGCCCGCCGATGAGGGCCCACACGAGCCCGCGACGTCCTGGGCTCTTGTTCGTCATCATCGGTCGGCCCTCCCGATCTCCAGGACGGCTGCCGTGCATGGATGGAAAGGCTCGTGCGTCGGTCGCCGTGACGGCATCCTACGCACGAATCGCAGTCTCGGAAAAGGAAGTGACGCGAAGTTGTGGATAACCTCGCGACTGCTGCGGCCTGTGGAGGAACAGACGACTATCTGGCAGCGCCGACGCGATTGTACCCTTGGGAAACGGGCAATGTCTGTAGGTAGTTCGGGGGACACGTGGACCTGCGGCGACCTCCTGTTCGGTCCAGATAGCTCGCAGCCTTTAAACATGCCCACACGCTATAACAGTATGGGAGAAAAGTACACAACTAACCGGGATGGTTTCCTGGACTGGCGTGCGACCCGTGCGGCACAATAGGCGCATGCCTCGTCTCGCCCAGCCCGCAGGTTCGGAAGACGCCCAAGATCCGATTGCCCTACTGGGCAACCTCGTCAAAGCGGCGATCCTTCGTTACCTGCGCTCAAACCCTGACGTCACCGTCGGGCCGATATGCGACGCTCTCGACCTGGGTCCCACGACGATTCAGCCACGGCTCAATGAGCTCGAGGTCGCGGGCCTGGTGATCGCCGACCCGCCTGCGATCGCGGGGGAGTCCCGCAAGGGCGTCTGGGTCAAGTACCGCGCGAACAACGAAGCCGTAACCGACCTCTACCTGCGTCTCGGGATGGCGATCGGGGAGTTCTGAATTGAGTTCGCGTGGACCCACGGTGGGCATCATTCCCACCGTAGGTTTCGGACACTCACGCGACTGCGGAAGTGCAGGGCGCGCAACGGGAGTTGGGCATCCGGGGGAATTCGCAAGGTGGATCAGGATGTTGAATGCCCACTCACGGTAGGGGTGCCTGAGGGACCCACCAGTGTCCGCATTAGGAACGACGGTCGTCGATGAGTAGGTCTCAAGATTGCCGGGCGCCAACGCACGCGATCTCCGGCCCGCGACCGCCGGCCCCCACCGGCGGCTCCCCTACCGGCGGCCCCCTACCGGCGGCCCCCCTACCGGCGGCCCCCTACCGGCGGCTCACGTCGGTGACGAGCTCGAGCAGCACTCCTAACTCCGACGTGGTGTCGAAGTAGGCGAACGAACCGGCATCCGACCCACCTTGGTGAACAATGGCGTGCCCCATTCGTGTGAGCTCCTCGCCGGTCTCGGGGGTGTCGCCGCCTCGCACTCCAATGTGGTGGATACCCGTTCCGAATCGCTCGAGGTGGCTCCGCCAACTGCTTGGTCGCGGACCGGGCTGGATCAGTTCGATGCCCACGCCCCGCCAGATGAAGTACACCTGGCGGAACTCGTCGTCGACGACATCCCCTCGGTACTCCTGGTGGAGGTTGGGGCGAGGGCCATCTTCGATGGCGGGCAGGGGCGCGCCGAGGAGGCTCGTCAACCATTCGGTTGTTCGCGAAATGTCGTCGGTGACGATGCAGAAGTGAAGTTCGGTCGCGCTCGACTGTTCGGACACCGGGTGCCTCATTGCTTCTCCCATTCGACGATCGCGGTGAGCGTCGACGCGGTCCGCGTCTTCACCGCCAGGTAGTAGTCGGGCACATCCTCCGGTGCGATCGTCGTCGCGAGGCCGGAGACATCTACTATGCCGTCGGCAAGCCATGTCAGGGACTGCCCCATGAGCGTGGCCAGGTCGATGCTGGGAACCCATTGCTTCGACCTCCACGGGAGCTGCCATTCCCAGCCGCTGCGCAGCGTCAGGAACTTGTGGAACACGGGATCGAGCACATCGAATGCCGAGGCATCGGATCGACGCAGCCAGGGCACTCCGCTGAGCACGAGTTCCCCACCCGGCTTCAGTGCGCGCAGCCCAGCGTTCACGCCGCCCTCGGTTCCGGAGCATTCCACGAGGAAGTCGACGGACTCGTCTGCGAGGGTATCGAACGCAGGAATGGATGGCGGCAGCAGGTTGCGCCGGATCTCGGACGCATCGGCCGCCACCGTGTTGAAGCCGCTCGCCTGCAGCACTCGGGCGGTGAGCTGACCGATCAACCCGAGTCCGAGCACCGCGGCGCGACGGCCCGGTCGCGAGGCCGAGGTCGCGACCGCGCTCATCGGTACGTTCATGAGGCGGGCGAATGTGGCGGTGCGGGGAGTCAACCCACTCGGCACATGCAGCACGTCGTCGGCGGAACGCCGCTGCCAGGATGCGTGCGGACCCAGAGTGACCCCAAGGTCGCCGGGCGCCCAGCCGGAGGCGTCCCGTCCGACCTCCTCTACCCGGAAGACAGCCGAGTACCCGAGATCAGCCGGAAGGGGAATGGAGTCACGCGTTCCGTAGGCGACGGCCAGTTCCGTGCCCGGGCTCAATACCGTCGCGATGGTCGGACCGGCGACCTCGTCAGTACCCACCGCCTGGCGGTCGAAATCGATGAGGGCGATCTCTCCCGGGGCGACCGCGACGACCTTGCTAGGCACTTCGCACTTCAACCCGATTCGCGCGCGGACTCGCGTCCTGCTGCTGCGCGTCTTTCCCTCGCACTGTCATCGAACCGATCTCCGTCCACTGGGTAGCAATACTACTGGAAAACATCGAGCGACACCGTGGAACCGTACGTATCGGGTGCTCGAGTCATGAATTCTGATAGTTTCACTACCGTGTCAACTTCGCCATCTCCGCGACCCGTCGTCCTCGTGACCTCACGGTCGTTCGGCTCGGGAAATAGAGACCTCGTGGCCGAGTTGGCTGACGCGGGATATGACGTCGTGCGCGCGTCGCCTGCACACGATCTGGCCGAACTTGTCGCCGTGCTGCCTCGGGCCGTGGGTTGGATTGCGGGTACCGGCCCGGTGACGGCGGCGGCGTTGGAAGGGGCGCCGAATCTGAAGATCGTCGCCCGCTACGGGGTGGGCATCGATGCCGTTGATATGGATGCAGCCGATGCACTCGGCATCGTGGTGACGAACACTCCGGGCGCGAACTCCGCAGCAGTCGTCGAACACACGATCGCACTCCTGCTTGCAGCACTGCGAGGCATACCCGCCGCGGACCGACGCGTAAGGGCTGGCGATTGGAGCGGCTGGACCGCTCGAGAGCTCTCCGCTCTCACGGTGGGCATTGTTGGGCTGGGCCGCATCGGTCGCGGCGTCGCCACCCGCCTGGCGGTCTTCGGCTGCGAGATCCTGGGTCACGATCCGTGGGTCGCACCCGACGATGACATCTTCCGCGTGGTCCGCCGAGTCGAGGCGGACGAGATCCCGCGACTGAGCGACGTCGTCACCCTGCATGTACCAGGAGGGTCGCGGCTCGTCGATGACGCCTGGCTTGCGATGGGTGACCGTGAGCTGTTTCTCGTGAACACCGCGCGCGCGGATCTCGTGGACGAAGCCGCCGTCGTTCGCGCACTGGAGTCGCGACGCCTGTCCGCCTATGCAGCTGATTCGCTCGCCACCGAGAACCACGGGACCGACTCACCCCTTCTGGCCCCTCGGCTTGCCGATCGGGTGATCATCACCCCGCACCTCGGCGCGCAGACCCGCGAAGGCATCGATGGGATGGGCGTCATGGCGACCGATGACCTGCTGGCAGTGCTCGCGGGCGATTCGCCCAGGTTCGCGGTGCACGCGGCGGCTCGACCATGAGCACGGTCGCGGAGGCTCTGAAGCGGGACGTCGTCGTTGCGGTTGTCCGAGCGGAGGATGCGGCGGGTGCATCGCGTGCCGTCGACGCGCTCGTGGCCGGCGGTGTGCGCGGCATCGAGATCACCTTCACGACCCCAGGCGCGGAAGAAGCCATCGCAGTGCTCGCGCAACGCTACGGGAAGCACATCACACTAGGCGCGGGCACCATACGCACGGCGGCGCAGGCGACCATAGCGGTCGAGGCAGGCGCGGCCTTCCTTGTCTCCCCTGGCACCGACGTCGACCTCGCGGTGCAGATGGCGAGCACCCGGGCATTCCTCTTGCTCGGCGCGCTCACTCCCAGCGAAGTTCTCTCGGCGCTCAGTGCGGGTGCCGGCTTCGTCAAGCTGTTTCCAGCGTCGCTCGGCGGTCCTGCCTACCTCAGATCTCTGCGTGGGCCATTCCCCGACGTCGCATTCTGCCCAACCGGCGGCGTCAACCCCACGACTATTCCCGATTGGCTGAGCGCGGGCGCCGTCGCGCTCGGCGCGGGCAGCGAACTCTGCTCGAGTGCCCAGATCGCCGCGGGGGATTGGACGGGGATTGAGGAGAACGCCAGGGCATTCGCGGCGGCCGCCCGATCATGAACGGACTAATCCGCACGGTACTTGGCGACATCGCGCCGAGCGAGCTGGGCCGAACCGACTATCACGAGCATCTCTTCCAGATTTCTCCGCTGCTGCCGGGCGAAGAACTGGACGACGAGGACCGCGGCCGGGACGAAGTCGCGTTGCTCGCCGCATCCGGGTTCGACGCTCTCGTCGACGCGACTCCGCTAGGGCTCGGCCGCCGCCCCGCCGCAATTGCGAGGATCAGCGCAATGACCGGAGTCTCGGTCATCATGACCACCGGAGCCCATCGACGCGAGCACTACGGTGACGATCACTGGCTCGTCTCGGCGACCACCGACCAGCTCGCGACCTGGTTCACCCGAGATCTGCTCGACGCCGCGGGGGAGCAGGAGCCCGAAGCCCCGCGCCGTGCGGGAATGCTCAAGTGCGGGATCGGCTACTGGACTATCGACGCGTTCTCGAGAAGGGTCATAGCCGCCGTCGGTGCCGCCCACCGCGCATCCGGCGCCCCGGTCATGGTGCATCTCGAGCACGGCAGCGCCACCCACGAAGTGCTCGACGTGCTTCAAGACGAGGGCGTCACGGCGGATCGCATCGTGCTGGCGCACATCGACCGAAACCTTGATCCGGGACTGCACACCGATCTTGCGGCACGAGGGGCGTACCTCGGCTATGACGGCGTGGCTCGCCATCGCGAGCACCCGGACTCCGAGCTGATCGATTGCCTGATACGCGTCGCCCAAGCCGGGGCGTCGACGCGACTCCTGCTCGGCGGCGATGTCGCACGGCGGACACGCTACGCGGGCTATGGCGGGATGCCGGGCCTCGCATACCTCGGCGACCGATTCATCCCCCGTCTGCGCGACGCGTCCAGAGATTCGCTCGTCGAGCAAGTGCTTCGCGAGAACCCCGCGCGGCTGCTCACCTGGTCGTGACAAGAACCGTCACGAGATCTCGCGGACTGAAGCATCGTCGAGATTAGCTTCTCGGCGACGCCATGCGTAGCTGAACTACGGAGAATCGCCGATTTTATCGATTATTGGGCCGCGGGTTGCGATGAATACCCCTCCAGATGTAGTATGACTACGTAGTTGGAAGTCCATACTCTTGACGATCTGGAGTGATCCATGCGCGCCGTCGCACTGCCGGTAGAGCCCGCTGCTCTGGACGTTCAGCCCGCCGAAGGGCGCATGGTGGGCGACAGTGCGCGCTATGAGAAGTACCTCCGTGACCTCGCCGGTCTCTATCGGGATGACGCGGCGTTCACGCGGGCCCTCGCTTCAGACGACGGGTCGGCCGTGTACTGGGTCGAGAGCAGCACCATCGAACAGGGTGCCGGTGCGCTCACAATCGGCATCAGCGTACTTCGCCCTGGAACGATCGGGGACGAGTTCGCCATGACGCGTGGACACCTTCATCGGGCGGTCGAAGAAGCGGAGATGTACTACGGCCTCAGCGGTCAGGGCGTCATGCTTCTCGAGAGCATCGACGGTCGATCGCGTACCGTTCCGATCTCGCCCGGCACGGTTGTGCATGTGCCCGGGGGCTGGGTGCATCGCAGCGTGAACGTCGGGACGGACACTCTCTCCACCCTCTTCTGCTATTCCACGGATGCGGGGCAGGATTACGACATCATCGAACGAGCCGGCGGAATGAAGCAGCTGATCGTCTCCGGACCCAACGGCTGGTCGACGAGGCCCAACCCCGATCACAAGGGATTCCATGCCGCACCGCAGTGACATGCTAGACAACCTCGCGCGTCACATCGACATCAGCTGCGTTCAGGCCCAGCACTCTCGTGCCGACCTGAAGGAACTGGCCGATATCGCCCGCCGATACGACTTCGTGAGTGCACATGTGCTGCCAAACTGGCTCGGCACAATGAAGAGACTGCTCGAGAGATCGGTCACCCTCGTCGGCTCACCCGCGGGCTTCCCGAGCGGCGGCGCCAGCACCGCGATCAAGCTGGCGGAGGCGGCCGAACTGCTCGAAGGCGGCGCACAGGAGATCGACGTCGTGGCTCCGATCGGCCGTCTGCGCTCCGGCGAACTCGACTATGTGGCTGACGAACTCGAAGCCGTCGTCGCACTCATCGACAGCGCAGTTCCGTTGCGGGTCATCCTGGAGGTCGGGCACCTTCGTGACGACGAAATCCGCGCAGGCGTCGAGGTCGCGATCGCGGCGGGCGTGCCGTGGATCAAGACGGGCACGGGCTGGTCGGGCATCCCGACGACCGTGCACCACATCGAGGTGATCGCGGCCGCGGCGAACGGTCGTGCCGCCATCAAAGCCGCGGGAGGTATCCGAGACATCGACACGATCGAGAGGATGATCGACGCGGGCGTCACGCGCTTCGGAATGAACCTGCCCTCAGCCGTCGCCGCAGTGACCCGCCCAGCGACGAGGACGCCGTGACGATCATCTCCCTCCTGCCCGGAACGCTCGTACCGGCGACGGCCCCGACGCTCTACTTCATCGGAGTGACGACTGCGAGCTCATCGATCCAGGCCGTCTTTCCGCGCTGGGCCGAGCAGCTCGGACTCACGGGTGCGCTCCTGAAGGGAATCGACCTCCCGTTGCATGCGGACGCCGAAGACTACCGTCGAGTCGTGGACTTCATCGCACGTGACCAACTTAGCCTCGGAGCCCTCGTCACCACCCACAAGATCGATCTGTTCAACGCGTGCAAGGACATGGTCGACATCCTCGATCCGTTCGCCTTGCTCATGGGCGAGACCAGCTGCATCTCGAAGCGGGATGGACTCCTGATATGCCATGCGAAAGACCCGATCTCGAGTGGTCTGGCTCTCGATTCGTTCGTACCCGCCGATTACTGGATGGGCCAAGGCGAAGAGGCGCTCTGCATGGGTGCCGGCGGGTCGACCATCGCGATCAGCTGGTACCTCTCGCGGGCGGCGGCCGGCGAGAACCGGCCGCGACGGATCATCGTGACCAATCGCTCGGCCGCGAGACTCGACCATATCCGCGAGATCCACGCGAGCCTCGACACGACAACGGAGTTTGACTACGAACTCGTCCCCAGTGCCGCTGACAACGACGTGGTGCTCGCCGGATTGAGCCCCGGTGCGCTGGTCGTCAACGCGACGGGGCTGGGGAAGGATGCCCCCGGTTCGCCGCTGACAGATCGAGCCGTCTTTCCCGAGCGTTCGATTGCGTGGGATCTCAACTACCGCGGCGATCTGGTGTTCCTGGACCAGGCGCGCCGCCAGCAGGCGGAGCGGGCTCTTCAGATCGAGGATGGCTGGGTCTACTTCCTGCACGGCTGGATGCAGGTGATCGCCGAGGTCTTCGACACGGTAATCCCGACCAGCGGCCCCGCGTTCGACGTCCTGGGCGAACTCGCCCGCACCGGTCGCTAGCGTGCCTTCGCGAGAGCTGGCGCTGGCGCTCGACCTGGGAACCGGTGGCTGCAAGGCATCGCTGTGGTCGCACGGTGGTGAGTGCGTCGCCGAGACGTCGGTGTCGTACCCGACGATGCATCCCGGCCCCGGACTGTCGGAGCAGCGGACGAGCGACTGGTGGGACGCGGTCGTCACCTCGACGCGGCGCCTGCTTCAGTTGCATCCGCCGGGCGTGGGGGCCATCTCCGGCATCGCCTTGTCCGGTCAGAGTCTGGGGCTCGTGCAGCTGGATGCCCGCGCTCAGGTCATCGTCGACTCGACTCCTATCTGGTCCGATACGCGCGGCGACGGATTCACCGCAGGGGTATTCGACTCCATCGAAGAGGGCGACTGGTATGCGCGCACCGGCAACGGGTTCCCCGCAGGGCTCTACCCCATCTTCAAGACCGCTTGGCTGCGGTCTCATCGCCCCGAGGAGTGGGCTGCGACTCGACACGTCGTCGGATCAAAGGACTTCATCAACCTCGCGCTCACGGGTGTCATCGCGACCGACCACAGCTACGCGTCGGGCAGCGGCGCCTACAACCTGTTCACCGGCTCGTACGATGCCGAGATCCTCGCGGCCGCGGGTGTTCCGGAGGGTCTCCTGCCCGAGCCTCGCGAATCGACGGATGTATTAGGCGCACTGACCTCGGATGCCGCTCGGATCCTCGGCCTTGCCGCCGGCATCCCGGTCCTCGCGGGCGGCGTCGACAATGCGTGCATGGCGCTGGGGTCGCGGGGCACAGCCGATGGCCGGGTGTACGCGGCCCTCGGCTCGTCGAGTTGGATCACAGTGACGACCGCGCAGCCCATCATCGATCCCGCGACACGACCGTATGTGTTCCGATCGGCGATCCCCGGACTCCATGTGAGCGCACTGTCGACATTCAGCAGCGGTACGAGCCTCGAGTGGCTGCGCGATATCGTCGCGGAAGATCAGCCCACCGCGCAGTTCATCACTTCGGGGTTGAACGAGCCCATCGGAGCGCGTGGAGCGCTCTTCCTGCCGATGCTGTCGGGCGGAACACCACTCGAGGGCGGACCGCAGGCCCGCGGCGCACTGATGGGGCTGGAGCTCGGCCAGAGCAGCGCAAGCCTCGCGCGCGCGGCGCTCGAGGGAATCGCGCTGGCCCTGCGACGCAGCTTCGTCGAGCTCCGGAAGCTGGGGCACTTCAGCGGTGACCTCCTCATCTCGGGCGGCGGTGCCCGGCACGACGGCTGGAACCAGCTGTACTCCGACGTGCTCGGCACTCCGATCGTGCGCACGGCAGTCGACCATCAGGCTGCCACGCTCGGTGCGGCGGCGATCACGTTCGTCGGCCTCGGCCTGTGGCCCGACTTCAGCCGGGCGGATGACCCGCACGACGTGATCGCCCGATTCGTTCCAGAGGCTGCACGCCAGCGCGACTACGACGTCGTGCGACAGCGGTTCGATGCCGCGATGTCGTTCAACAACCCCCAGTAAGGAAGGCACCATGTCTGATCTCCCACTCGTCGTCATCACCGGCGCAAGCTCCGGAATCGGTGCCGCCACCGCGCGCGCGTTCTCGGCGGCAGGCCACCCGCTGCTCCTCGTCGCGCGCCGCATCGAGCCCATGCTCGAGCTGGGTCTACCCGACACGATCGCCGTATCGGCAGACGTTCGGGACACGCGAGCCGTCGCCGACGCGATTGCTGCCGCCGAGGCATCCTTCGGTGCCATCGATCTCCTCGTGAACAACTCGGGCCTCATGGCGCTGTCCTCCGTCGTCGAGCAGGATCCTGCGAAGGTGCAGGAGATGTTCGACGTCAACTGCGTCGCGCCGATGTTGATCAGCCAGCTCGTGCTTCCCGGTATGCAAGCACGACGCCACGGCACGATCGTGAACATAGGCTCCATCGCGGGCAAGGCGATCTACGGCGATCACACCGTATACAACGGGACCAAGTACGCGGTACACGCAATGACAGAGGGCCTGCGCCGCGAGAATGCGCCGCACAACGTGCGGATCATCCTGGTCGCTCCCGGCATGATCGACACGGACCTGCTCTCGAACACGGGCGCCGGTGACGTGCTCGCCGGATACCTCGGCTACAAGGCGAGCATCGGCGGCGGGTTGAAGCCGGCCGATGTCGGCGAGGCCATCCTTGCCGCGTATCAGATGCCGCAGCAGATCACGCTGCGAGAAGTCGTCGTAGCCCCCACCACGCAGGACTCTTGAGACAGGCGGACACCCAGTGAAGAAGACCGGAATCCTCAACTCCCAGCTCAACGCCCTGATTGCGAACCTGAGCCACACCGACACCTTCGTGATCGCGGATTCGGGCTTCCCGGTTGCACCCGGCGTGCCGATTGTCGACCTGCGCGTGATCTACGGAATCCCGAAGTTCGCGCAAGTGCTCGACGCCGTCGTGCCCGAGGTCGCCATCGAGGGTGGGTGGTATGCGTCGGAGATGCCTGGAGCGAATGCTGAGTCGTTCGCTGCGCTGAGTGCCGCAGTGCCGGGGCTCGAGGCTGTGAGCCACGACGAACTGAAGGCGAAGGCTGCGAACGCCCGCTTCGTGGTCCGCACGGCCGAAGACACGCCCTATGCGAACGTCCTGCTGATCGCCGGCGTCGCCTTCATGTAGGCGGTCGGCGTCGCGCGCTCACCAGGCCGTGTAGCCGCCGTCGATGGTCACGATCGAACCCGTCATGTACGACGCGGCGTCCGACGCGATGAACGCGACGAGCGAAGCGATCTCCCGAGGCGTACCCAGGCGCCCCATCGGCGTGCGACGCTCCCAGTCGGCGATCCAATCCTGCGGCACGCCCTCCCGAGTGAGATCGGTCATGACGTAACCCGGAGCCACCGCGTTGACCCGGATGCCCTGCTCGGCGAATTCGACGGCCAGCGACTTCACGACGAGGTGCACGGCCCCCTTCGACGCGTTGTAGGCGACTTGTCGCTGCGGCGCGTTGGCGATGTCGCCCGACATCGACCCGACCGCCACAACGGAACCGCTCCCGGCCATGTTGCGAATGGCCTCGCGTGCGCACCAGAACGTGCCGGTGGTATTGACGTCGAACACGCGAGACCATTCGCGCGCGGGCAACTCGAGCGCGGGCGTGTGACTGGCTATGCCCGCACTGGTGACCAGGATGTCGAGGCGACCGAAGTCCACCACTATCTGCGAGAAGAACGCCTCGACGGCCGCAGCGTCAGTGACATCGAGCTGTCGATGCGTGACCCTGGAATGGGCATCATCCTGCTCGACATCGAGCACATCCGCGGCGATAACGGTGGCGCCGGCTTCCGACAGGGCGTCTACTATCGCACCCCCGATGCCGCGTCCGCCCCCGGTGACGACCGCCACCTTGCCGTACAGTTCAAGAAGTTCTCGGTACATGTAGCAATACTACATGCCACATCGAACTACTTCTACGACCACGCGACGCTATTCGGACGCGGGCTCCACATCCTGGCGCATCTGTGCGAGCTCGCTCTTCATGCGGCGGATCACGGCGGCGTTGTCGGGCCTGCGCAGAGCGACCCCCGTGGCCAGGATGTCGACGACGACGAGGCCGGCGATGCGGCTCGTACTGGGGGTGTACAGGTCCGTGTCCTCGAATGTGCGCACGATGAGAGGAATGTCGGCGAGCTCCGAGAGAGTGCTCTCTCGACCCGTGAGCGAGATGACGGTGGCGCCCGCTTGCTTCGCTGCATTCGCCGCGACGATCGTCTGGCGAGTGTGGCCCGTGTTCGAGATGGCGACCACAACGCTCGACTTCTGGCTCATCGTTGCGGCGATGAACTGCTGGTGGAAGTCGACCGGAGCCTGGCAGGGCACGCCGAAAAGGGGGAACTTCTGCTGTGCATCCTGCGCAATGATCCCACTCGCGCCGAAGCCGATGAACAGCAGATCCGTGCTCGCAAGAATGCTGTCTAATGCTCGTTCCATCTGGGCGGCGTCGAGCGTGCGGCGGGCGCGGTCCAGGCTCGAGATCGTATGGTCGAACACTTTCTCCGAGAGGTCGGCGACGCCATCGCTTGCCGTGATGGTCGAGTGCGTGATGGGCAGACCGATCGCGATGGTCTGTGCGAGCTGGATCTTGAAGTCCTGGAAGCCCTCGCACCCGATGGACGCGCAGAAGCGCATGACGGTCGGCTCGCTCACTTCGGCCGCCTCGGCGAGTCCAGCCATCGTGAACTGCACGACTCCCGTCGGATCATCCAGCACGAGCGCCGCGACCTTGGCCTCTGAGCGCCGCAAAGACGGAAGGCTTCGGGTGATGCGCTCGAGGAGGGTCAGCGACGTCGAATCGTCTCCCAATGACTCGGGATCGGTAGTGTTCACGGCAGCTCCTCGGCGCGTTCCAGGTCGGGCGTGGTCCATGCTATTCGCCGGAAGCCCCGCGATCGTGGCGATGGTGCTCTGGTTCGGTGAGAGCGCGTCGGAGACCCGCACACCGACTCGATAGACGAAGCGCCGATCGGAACGAGGCGGAGCGGCCCCATTGCTTCACACCTTCGCTGCCGATGAGTCTGCGTTCCAGGCGCGAACCGTCAGCGGCGGCAGAGTGTCGATACCCCGAACGTCGATGGCTCGTTGCTCGCCGGCGACGAGGCCGAACCAGTTGTCGGACAGGAACGCGCTCGACACGGCTGGCAGCCCGTCGACGATCACAGGAAACGCCGGTACATCCCCAGTGTTTCGCACCGTCAGCGTCCATCCGCCGTGTGACGCCGTCGATACGACGGCCTCCAGCGCAGTTCGCGGCAGCTCCCGCAGCGGCGCCGGTCGGTCGGCGGCGTAGTCGGCGAGGACCTCGATCTGGTCCCACAGCCGGATCTCATCCAGCGGGAGAGCTTCGATCTCGAGGATGCGCTCGGTGCGCGGCCGTGCGTTTACCCAGTACCAATCGTCGCCGAAGTCCTCACCATCCACGCCGACCGTTGAAACCCGGAAGAGCACGAGCTCGCCTCGATGAGAAGCCGCGGGCACGGACGCGACGCCGATCTCAGCCCGGTCGTACGCGGCAAGATCGAACGGGAACGATGCATCCTGAACCACGCGCAGCGTGTTGTCGTAGAAGGTCACCTCGACGGTGCCCGAACGCGCCCGCGTTGAGTCGTTGGCAGCCCAGATCGCCGCCGTCACGTCGCGATCCGCCGCGAAATCGAGCGTCGCGACCTTCGCGAAACCCGCGACATTCCGGCAGACGCGTTTGGCGGTGTAGAACGAACTCTTCGGCACGCCGTAGTAGTCGATGACTGCCCACGAGTTGCCGGGAAAGAGGTCGGTCGCCTTGTAGAACCAGAAACCCGTGGTGTGACCGGGCCGTGAGCCACGAATGAGGTTCGCTGCATATCGAAGCGCCTCCGACTGCGCGAGCTGCGTGTACTCGACCATATCGTCGAACGACTTGATCGGGCCGAAATTCGCGTACCGCGCCTGCTTGGTGAAGTCGAACATCCGAAACTCCGGCTGGTGCTGCAGGAGCGCGGTGTCGTCGGATCGGGGCGGCCAGGCTTCCATCGATTCATTCGGAAGGTACCGCTCGAGGCTCGGTCGTGAGGGCAAGCTCGGCAGACCCCACTCGCCGTACAGCACAGGGTCCATCCCCTGGTAGCCGGTATCTATTGGATGGCCACCGTGGAACACCTCATAGTTGTGGAGGCTGCCGCCCCAAGGGTCGCTTCGGTGGAAGGGTCTGTCGGGATCGAACTGGCGGCACCGCCGCCCGATTAGTCGGAGAACCTCGTCGGCGGAGACTGGCCCCAAGTTCTCGTTGCCGCCGCCCCACATGAACACGCTGGGGTGATGGCGCAGGCGTGTCACGATCTCATGTGCCTGGCGATCGATCACTGCAAGGTCGGAGTGCGGAGAATCTGGGGGGCCCCATGTGATCGGGAACTCCTGGTACACGAGGATGCCTCGTTCATCGCAGAGGTCGTAGAAGTAGTCATCTTCGACGACACCGGCACCCCACGCGCGTAGTACCTGAATGTTCGCGTCGGAACAGCGATTTAGGATGTCGCGATACTTCTCGACCTCTCCACGCAGCAGAGGGTCGGTCGAGCACCAGTTCGCGCCCTTCATGAACAGAGGCACGCCGTTCACGATGAGCTGCCAACGGTAGTAGTCCTCCCCGATCCAGTCCGCCGCCGCAGCCATCTCAGTGGTGCGGATTCCGATACGGCGGTGCAGTTGCGCAAGGCGCCGCGCACCGGACTTGACCCTGAGCTCGGCCTGCATTGTCGCTTCATACAGTGGTTGGTCCCCGAACCCAAGGGGCCACCACACTGCTGCGTCCGGTACCGTGATGGTCCCCTCGAAGCGCTGGTACGCGCTGCCTGTCAGATCCACGTTCGCGCCGACAGTCAGATCGTTGCCGTTGCCACTGAGGGTGAAGCGCACGTCGAGCACACCGGTGACCTCGTTCGGGTTTTCGAGGTCGAACCCCACGCGTAGGGTCGCCGTGCCATCTGGCTCGACCGACGTGGTGGTCACCTTCAGATCGCGCACGTCGACGAGATCCACCCGCCGGAGGCCGACAGAACGCCAGATTCCCATCGGAATGAGGTGGCCGTAGTGCCAGCCGAAGCCGGCACTGCCGATCGGGCGGCCATACCAATGTGGGGGAGCGGAGTCGACCCTTACGACAACGGTGTTCTCCGCGCCAAAGCGCGCGAGGCCAGTGATGTCAAGGGTCGGACCGCCGAACATGCCCTCGTGGTTGCCGAGTGGCTTCCCGTTGATATAGACGCTCGCCGAGTAGCTGATTCCGTCGAGGCGCAGTTCGACGCGCGACCCCGTCCACTCAGCGGGAACAATGAACGTTCGAGCAAACCACCAGTCCTGCTGCTCGACGCGGGTGTGCCGAAACGAGACCTGCCAATCGGCAGGTGTGCCGTGCTCGAGCTGCTCGTCGTAGGTCGTCCCCGCCCAGAGCGGGTCCGGGAGCTCACCGGACTCGATGAGTGCGTTCTGCACAGTCGTCGGCACATTCACCGGCAGCCAGCGGGAGCGATCGGTGGTTTCCTCCCACCAGGTTGGGCCGCCTTGTCCGGCCCAATGCATCCATGACGATGGCCAATCTACCTGGGAGACGACGGGGTTGAGCTTAGGGCTCGATGCAAGCTTCCATTCACCGTCGAGCGATCGGGTGTTGTCTTCCTCCGCGGAGGGGAATGGCGTGGCCGGCCGCAGTTCGACGGGTCTGACGGGTCGTGTAGAGACGAAGTCGACCCATCGATCCCCGGAGATTGTCACCTCCGCGTACTCTTCGTCGGCAACGTCCTCTAGCTGTCTGGCCATGGGTGGCTTCCCTTCGTGATGAGATTGTGAAGTCGGTGATCGACGGCTTCGACAGTCCGACTGCGCCTTCAGTGCTCCGGTCATGAACCGGGCCGTGAGTGTCCAGTTGCCGACAGTTCAACGGCGTTTTGAGTCGGCCCAACGCAACTGGATTCCACGGTGTGCGAGAACGTTCTGGAAGTTGGCGACGGCTTGGGGATCGTCGTAGATCGCGTGAGGCTCGGAGTTCACGTCTAGGCAGTGGGCAGCGAAGGCGCCACTTGCCTCGCCGATGCTCCATTCGACCGGGTGCAGGCGATAGCTGCCGTTCGTGATCTGCGTTGTGCCGATGTTCTTGCAGGCAGGTAGCAGATTTCGCATACGAACGGGAATTAGCGCTCCCAGAGGGATTTCGAAGGGGTGCGGATAGCCGAGAAAGGGTAGATCGTGCCGCGTCGTGTGATGACGATCTATCCAGAAGTAGTGCCCGGTGCCGACCGTATCCCAGTACCTTTCGGCTCCGCGGTCTCCCCGATAGGCCGTGGACAGTTCCTGCTCAAGAATGGTCTTGCGCGCCTTGATCCGGCGGGATTCACGGATATACGGATGCATCGCGAATCCGTCAGACGTGCCGGCCACATCCGATCTCAGTCGCAACCCCGGCCACCCTGTTCCGCCGTCGGGTCGCGGCGCATCGTTCTGCAGCCAGTACAAGAGGCTGGTGCTCTGAGCCTTTGCCTGGCCCCAGTGCTTCGGGGCGTCCTCGCCCATGTAAAGTGAGCCGCCGAAGTAGTCATTCATCGGCCAGTTCACGAGCGTGATGTCGCTAGCAAGGTAGCCGGGCGCGAAGAGTTTGCGTGCTGCAATTCTCCTGAAGAGCCAGAGCGACGGGCGTAGGCCTTGATCGTAGTGATCGAGGTTGACCCTGAAGGGATCGTCATCGGGGTTGGGTTCGAATGTCCAGCCGTGCTGAGTCTCATCGCGCGGAGCGAAGGCAAAGAGAGGCTCGTCGTGGAGTTGCGGCGCGCGTAGGTCCCTCCAGTGCGCGTAGTCCTGCGGCCTATCGATCGTGTGGTTCTCGCCTTCCCTATGCTCCAGGGCGAAGCACCACGCGACCGCCTGAGTATTGAGGGGGTCGGAGAAGTCGGGGGCGCCTGGCTCCCCGGTCTCGCGTTGTGACTCCGTTCCAGTCACAAACTCGACCCCTCCAAGGTCGAGCAGGTCGCCGTGCTCCGTCGCGTCCAGATAGATCTCGGCGCCGATGGTCGTTTGTTCCCCATCTGCGGCCTGTACCGTCACTCCGGCGATGAAGTCGCCCTCTGTCGCGACCGAGACAACCGCGACTTCCGTCAGCAGTCTCAGACGCCCCGAAATCAGGTGGGGCAGGAGCAGTTGATCGATGACGGCGACGGCAACTCGCGGATCAACGCAGACCGGGCTGACCCACCCAGCTCCCGGATTCAGATTCGGCGTCGACTTGGCCTCTGGTCGAAGCGGAAAGTTCTGCCTGTAGTACTCACGCAACATGTTGCGAAAGTGTCGGTATGACTCGTTCGCGCCGTCGGTTTCGATGAAACGATGCTCATCCAGAGGAACCATCTGGCTGGTCAGTTGGCCGCCGAGCCAGCGGGTTGGCTCGGTCATCACGACGGTTCGGCCTGCCCCGAGCGCGGCGAGTGCTGCGGAGACCCCGCCGAATCCGCCTCCGATCACGGCGATGTGCGCCTGAATGTGCATGCTATGTGCCTCCCGATTGCGCGTTCCACGGTCTAGTTCGGTAGCCATCCTACTGAATATCCAAGGTATTGAAGCCATTCTGGCGAGATCTTTGGCGATTCCACGTCATTATGGATAGTGTTACTACACAGCAGAGAGAGACGATCCAGAACGGGTCGCCTACACACGTGGCCTGATGGAGCGCGCCGAACCAATGTCGGTACGGCTCGAAGGTCTGAGGAACGGGGAAGTAATGCGTCGACACAGAGTGGTTCTATCAGTATCGCTAGCCGCCGCCATGGTGGCCATGGCCGGGTGCTCGCCGGCAGCCGAGCCAGATGGTCCGGTGGAGCTGAGGATGGCGGTCTGGACGGCCAATGAGGGGCACCTTGAGGTTCTCAACGCTATTGGCTCCGCATTCGTAGAGGCGAACCCGGATATCGTTTCTGCGGTGACCTACGAGTCCATCACGGCACCGGACTACATCGCGGCTTTGACTACCCAGATCGCGGGCGGAGATTCACCAGACCTTGTATGGGTTTTCGAACGCAATGGTCCCGAGTTCGTGCAGCAGGGGGTCTTCGCTAACGTCACTGATGTGCTGCAGAGCACTGAAGGTTACGACTTCGACGACATCCTCATCGACACGCTCGCGCCGTGGTCACAGGGTAGTGATGTCTTCGCCTACCCGTTCTCAAATAGCCCTTACGGCATCTTCGTGAACTCCGCCCTCCTCGAACAAGCTGGGCAGCCCAACCCGCGCGATCTCATCGCCTCGGGCGACTGGACGTGGGACGCAGCGACGGAGATTGCCGCATCGGTATCGCAGACGGCGGACGTCGGCGGTTTGTTCGTCGGGGATCCGTATGTAGCCTGGAACGACGTCCTGCCCGTCCTCTGGGAGAGCTGGGGAGCGAACGGCTGGTCGGCGGATGGCACGACGTGCGAGTTCACGTCGCCCGAAATGGTCTCGTTCCTAGAGTGGTTCCACACGCAAGTCTTCGAAGCGGATGCCATCCCCCGACCCGGTGAGGCAGCGGACTTCGCTGCCGGCCAGGCGGCGCTGGCGTTGGGCCAGATGAGTTGGACGCGCGCGTTTGGAGAGGACCTTGAATGGGACTTCGTGCCCCTTCCGGCTGGGCCCGCTGGGGTCGCCCCCGTCGTGGGACAAGCGGGGGTTGGCGTGGTCGCTCGTGGCGACAATCCCGAGGTCGCTGCCCAGTTCCTCGCCTTCTTCACCAGCCCGGAGAGTGTGAGCCAGCTGGCTGCGTTCTTCCCCCCGGCGCGCGAGTCGCTTCTCACGATCGAGGTAATCTCGGAGGCGGCGCCGGCGCTTACGAACGAGCAAATCCAGGCCACCGTTATCGACCAGGCACTCGAGGGCAGTACGAAGGAGGGGCATCCGAAGATGAACACGATCGTGCCTCTCGTCCGGTCTGCACTGGACTCGTTGTGGGTACCAGACGGTGACGCGGCAAGCGCGGCGCAGTTGGTGTGTGACAACATCGATCCCGTGATCTCAGCGCTATAGGCACTGGAACTCAATGACGCAAGTGACGGGTGCGGCCCGGCCATCGCGCCCTGGCCGCACCCCCCACGTGACGCACGCATCCACGCGCCTCCGGCGCATCGATGCTGCGACTGGGCTCGCCTTCGTTGCACCACTGGTGCTTGGGGTCATTGTGCTCGGGCTTGTTCCGTTCGCCTATGTGATCTGGTACAGCCTGCACGATTGGTCTCCGCTCAGCGGTCGATTCGAGTGGATCGGCCTCGACAACTTCGCGACAATGCTGGGCGACGCCCGAGTATGGTCCTCGCTAGGAACGACATTCGCATTCGCGGGAATGCTCATGGTGTTGAACATCCCGTTTGCGTTGTTGCTGGCCGTGCTGTTGAACCGCCGCATCCGCGGAGTGGGGGTGTTCCGTGCTGCCTTCTTCTTTCCGGTGGTCGTCTCTGGCGTTGCATGGGTCGTCGTTTGGAGCTACCTGGTTGCCCCGAATGGCGGGATAAACGGCGTCCTCGCCTTAGTCGGAGTCGCTGGCCCGAACTGGCTCCGAGAACCCGGTTGGGCACTCTTCACCGTGGTCGTGATCCAAGTCTTCAAGGGGCTGGGGTTGAACATGATCTTCTTTCTCGCCGCGTTGCAGGGTGTGCCTACTGAACTAGTCGAGGCTGCACGAATGGATGGTGCAGGTCGGTTCACTGTGTTCAGATCAATCGTCCTTCCACTGATAGCGCCGACGATCCTCATGGTGTGCATCTTGACCGCGATCGGGGCGATGGACGTTTTCGTCCCGATCCAGGTGCTGACGTCAGGCGGCCCGGGCGACTCCACCACAGTCCTGTCTTACCTCCTCTACCGCACAGCTTTCGCCGAGCAGCGGTTCGGCTACGCGAGTGCGATCGGCGTTCTGCTCTTCGTGGTCGTCTTCGCTCTGGCAGCACTGCAGTGGAGTAGCAGGAGGGCCTGGATTCACGATGAAGTCTGAGACCACCCGCCGACCGGATACCTCAATTCGTGCCACCAGTGGGCGCCGCCGACGCGTGATGGTTGGTCGAACCCTGCTGTTCCTTCTGCTTTCCGTCCTCGCGGTACCATTCGTCTACCCGACGATCTGGATGATCTTTGCGGCGTTCAAGCCGAATAGCGAGATGTTCGCGACCCCGCCGACATTGCTGCCGCGTGAGTGGACGCTTGAGGGCGTGGAGCGAATCTTCACAATGACACCGTTCGCCGTCCAGTACTACAACTCGTTGTATATGGCGGTTCTGATCACTGCCGCCACAGTCATACTTGCGGCAATGGCGGGCTACGCGTTCGCGCGTATCAGATTCCGAGGATCGAACCTGCTGTTCCTTGTGCTCATTTCGGGTTTGATGATTCCGGCCGAGGTCACCATCATCCCGATCTTCCAGTGGGTGTCCGAGCTTGGGCTGATGGACAACCACATCCCGATCATCGTGCTCTACACTTTCGGTCCCGGCTCCGTTGTCTCGGTGTTCATCTTTCGACAGTACTTCCTGTCCCTGCCCGTGGAACTTGAGGACGCAGGGCGCATTGACGGACTCGGTCGTTGGGGACTGTTCTGGAGGATTGCCCTTCCGCTCTCCGGCCCCGCAATCGCCACCGTTTCCATCCTCAAGTTCCTGACCGCCTTCAACATGTACTTCGAACCAATGATTCTGCTCAGGTCGCCGGAAGTGTTGCCCGTCAGCGTTGGAATCACGCGGTTTAGCTTGGGTTTAGGCGAGCCGCTCTACAACACCCAACTCGGAGCAGTGACACTAACGA
The DNA here is from genome assembly GCF_011620665.1 of Microbacterium sp. GTDB lineage: Bacteria > Actinomycetota > Actinomycetes > Actinomycetales > Microbacteriaceae > Microbacterium. The sequence continues at coordinate 988 of NZ_WOYQ01000082.1, read as the reverse complement.
TCATTCCTGTGCTGATCGTGTTTCTGTTCGCCCAGCGGCAATTCGTCGAAGCGTTGGCGAGAAGCGGAGTGAAGGGTTAGCGAGTCATCCTGTGTGCCGCGATCCACCAGTGCTTGGCGCACGGGAGGGGAGCCAACCTGCACTTCAGCGCGTCTCCACCAGCGATGGAATGTCGACGAGGCCCAATGTCGGCGTGATGGTCGGTCCCGAGTTCGTCGAGACCATCGACGTTCGTCCGTTCATCGATGCGTTCGTGTTCCTGATCGTGAACCCGCTCGCGGCCGCCGTGCCCACCCAGCTCCTGGCCAGCACACTCCCAGGGAAAGCGGTGAGCAGGATCGCAGCCGCCGCCATGGTGCCGCTGATGATGGTCACCTTCGCCGTCGTCGTCGCATCACAGATCTTCCACGTCAGCGAGCAGATGAGCCTTCTCCTCCCAGTCATCCCCGTAGCCGTGCTGTTCGCGGCCGTGATGTTCCCATCGGCACGCTCTCCGGCAACATCGCGCGACTGGACGTACCCGGTCGACGAGCTGTCGTCATCAGCGGCGCCACCCGCAACTCGCTGGTCGTCCTCCTGCTGGTCATCGCCTTACCGGCCGGGTTCGCGCTCTCGCCACTCGTGGTTGTCAGCCGGGGGGCGCGGAGGCCTCGTGTCTCGCAAGAGACACCGAGTTCCGTCCATTCATGCATCGCGAGGACCTCGCCGCTGCGCGGCGGCTCCTGACCATGTGCGAGAGAATCGGACTAGATCGCCGAATGGTCGCAGAGAACCTCCGCAGTGTTGCCCTGTGTTGTCCAGGCCCGACCCGTGTGGCAACACAGTGGCAACAACTGAACGAAATTGGACCGGACTCAGTTGATTGAAGCGGGGCGTCCACCTGAGTGAATCCCTGCCAAACCTGGGTTTCAGAGCGAGGCAGATCTTGACGTTGTGGGTTCAAATCCCACCGTCACCGCCACAGCCGAAGCCCCGAGATCCCTTTTAA
>NZ_WOYQ01000056.1 GCF_011620665.1 Microbacterium sp. | reverse complement strand
CGCGGAAGGCGCGGGGCGCGGGGGGGCGGGCGGGGGGCGGGGGAAGTACAGTTAGCCGGCGGCGGCGCGGACGCCGGCCATGAACCGGCGCACGTCCGCATCGACCAGGATGTCGGCGGGACGCAGCGGGCGCGAGAGATACAGGCCGTCCAGACTCGTCAAGCGCGACAGCGCGACGTAGGTCTGTCCGGGAGCGAAGGCGCCGGAGCCCAGGTCGACGATCGCGCGGTCGTACGTCTTCCCCTGGGACTTGTGGATCGTCACCGCCCACGCCAGCCGCAGCGGAAACTGCGTGAACTCCGCGACGATGTCTCGGGTGAGCTTGCGCGACCCGGGGTCGTAGGCGTAGCGGAACCTCTCCCAGACGGCCGGCTCGACATCGTGCTCCTCGCCGTCGATCTCAACGCGCACCGTGGTTCCCGCGATCCGCGTCACGGTGCCGATCGAGCCGTTCACCCATCGCGGGCCATCGCCGCCGTAGCCCGTGATGTCGTTGCGCAGGAACATGACCTGCGCGCCGACCTTGAGCTGGAGATCCGCGTCTGCGGGGTAGGCGGCATCCCCCCGCCCGAAATCCCCGCTGATCTCGGCGCGCGCGGTCTGGACGGGTCCCGGCAGCGCGTCGAGATGGCGCTGATTGATCCGATTCACGATGTCGTTGCGCGTCGCCAGTGTGATGATCGGCGGCTCGTCGTCCGTCGGCTCCGGCGGTACGCGCGCACCCGCCGCGTTGAGGGCCGCCGCGATGTCGGCTGTGACGACGCCGTGCCGCACGGCCGTGAGCATCGCCTTGAACCCGTCGTCGGCTTGCCGGTGGATCTCGCGCAGCTCGCGGATCTGCAGCGGCGCGCCCACCCGGCCGAGGTCGAGAAGCCCGTCCGATCGGATGGCGGAGCCGTCGGCCGAGGGACCCGCCCACACCTGTGCGTCGAAGAACCAGAAGGACCGATAGCGGTCCTGGATGTAGCGCAGTTCATCGCCCCGGGGCGGCACCGGCGAGAGCTGGTAGGGGTCGCCGAACATGACGACCTGCACGCCGCCGAACGGCTCCGATCGCCGCCTGCGCGCTTGTCGCAGAGAGCGGTCGATCCCATCCATGACATCGGCGTTGACCATCGAGATCTCGTCGATCACCAGAGTGTCGATCGCATTGAGGATCTTGCGCGTCGGCTCGGACTGCTCCAGCTCGCTGTCGGCGATGAGCCCGATGGGCAGCCGGAACAGCGAATGGATCGTCTGCCCCTCGACGTTCAAGGCCGCCACGCCCGTGGGCGCGCACACGGCGATCTGCTTGTCGGTGTTCCACGCGAGATGCTGCAGCAGCGTCGATTTGCCGGTGCCGGCGCGACCGGTGATGAACACGTGCTCACGCGTGTCCTCGATGAGGCGGAACAGCGCTTCCTGCTCGGGGGACAGAGACGGGGCGCTCATCCTCACCATGCTAATCATCAGGCGCCTTTCTTAGACTGACGCCATGGACGGGATCGAGGAGCGCGAACCGGCGGATGCCGCCATTCCCCCTCCCGCACGATCCCGCCGCCGTCGCGGCCTGGCGTTCGATCTGACCGCGCTCGCGCTCGTCGGCGTGCTCCTGACCGGGGCATTCGGAGCGACAGGCGTCCTGATGTACCGGAACTTGTACAGTCCGACGGCATTCGTGCTGAACTACCTCGAGCTGCTCGGCAGCGGACAGGCCGCCGATGCGCTGGCACTGCCGGGTGTCGCGATCGACTCCTCCACACTCTCCAAAGCGGCGCTGTGGACCAGGGCGAGCGACGCGCTCCTGCGTCGCGATGCCCTCGCGCCGCTCGGCAGCGCCACCGGAGTCAGCGAGGTCGCCGACGACGACGGTTCGACCCTCGTGGCGGTCGCGTACACGGCCGGCGGCTACGAAGGGCGCAGCACCTTCCGCGTGCGACAGGACGGGTGGTTCGGCGTCGCCCCGGCCTGGCGCTTCGCGGAGAGCCCCCTCGCCGTGATCGATCTCACCGTCCGCGGCGCGATGCAGTTCCAGGTGAACGGCTTCGAGATCGACAAACGCCAGGTCTCACCGGATGGGGCGGATGCCGATCCGCTCGCGCCCGTGGCCCTCCTCGTCTTCTCTCCCGGGCTCTACTCCATCGAGGTCGATACGGCGATCTCGACCAGTCCCGGCGTCGCCGTCCTCTCCGACACGCCCGCCGCCGACATTCCGGTGGACCTGCAGACCGAGCCGACCGCTCAGTTCACATCGGTCGTGCAGAATGAGGTGGACGCCTTCCTCGCGGAGTGCGCGGCGCAGCAGGTGCTGCAGCCGACCGGATGTCCCTTCGGGCTCACTGTGCGCAACCGCATCGTGGACCTGCCCGCCTGGACGATGGTGCAGCAGCCGACCGTGACGCTCGTGCCGTCGGGGCCGGACTGGATGATCGAGCGCACCGAGGCGACCGCGCACATCCAGGTCGGGATCCAGTCGATCTTCGACGGGTCGATCCGTCAGATCGACGAGGACGTCCCGTTCTTCCTCACCGGTCAGGTCACGATCCTGCCGGACGGCTCGGCATCCATCGCCGTCGCCGGAACCGACTGACCTCAGCGCGCCGCGCGGGCATCTCGTTCGGCGAGCGCCTGCAGACGGGCGTTGTATTCGCCCAACTCCGCCTCTCCGGTGCGGTCGGCCTGCCGGTCGTCGCGTCGCTGTGCGCGGTCGTCGTTGCGGCTCCACTGGATCGCGACCGTCATCGCGAGGATGAGTGTCGGGATCTCACCGATCGACCAGGCGACGCCGCCGCCGATGTACTGATCCTCGAGGGGCGTCGCGCCCCACGTGCGGCCCATCGACCCGAACCACTCGGCGACCAACAGCCCGGAACTCATCATGATCGCAATGCCGAAGAATGCGTGCATCGCCATGACCCCGATGAGGATCAGGAGGCGGAACGGGTACGGCAGCCGGTAGGGGACCGGATCGATGCCGATGAGGGATTGGACGAAGAGGTATCCCGCGATCAGGAAATGCGCGACCATCCACTCGTGACCGAGGTGATCGTAGAGCGACCAGCGGAACAGGTCGGTGTAGTAGAACAGCCAGAGGGACCCGATGAACATGGCCGCCGCGAAGAGTGGATGCGTGACGACGCGCGAAAACGGCGTGTGCACCGCCCAGAGGATCCACTCGCGTCCGCCCCGGGTGTCGTCGTCGCGTTTCCTGATGGCTCGGGCGGCGAGGGTCACGGGGGCCCCGGCCACGAGCATCATCGGGATCGCCATCGACAAGAGCATGTGCCCCATCATGTGCATGCTGAACAGGTAGTCCTGATAGGCGTTGATCGGCCCGCACGTGACCCACAGAAGCAGCAGCATGCCGCACACCCAGAGGATCGTCCGGTAGAGCGGCCACCTGTCGCCGCGTCGGTGCATCCGCCACACGCCCACGAGGTAGAAGAACAGGCCGAAGCCGACCACGAAGGCCCACAGGACGTCGACGTCGACTGCCGTGAGCCACTGCGTCATCGTGAGCTCCGGCGGCAGCGTCGATCCGGTCAGCACCTCGGCGGGCGTCGGCACCGGGGGAAGGCTCGTGTCGATCGGCGGGGGCGTGCGGGCGAGCGCCACCGCGGCGCCACTGGCGATGCCCATGAAGGCGAGTTCCAGAGCGATCAGGCCCCAGAAGGCGCGTCCGGGGCCGGTGATGCGGATGCGGCCGATCACTCGGCGGCGGTACCAGGCGCCGAGGCCACCCATGCCGAGGAGAGCGACGACCTTCACTGCGAGGATCGCGCCGTACGGCGAGAGCACGTTCTCCCAGGCGAGCAACCCCACGACCGCCCGGGCGACGCCGGACAGCGAAACAACGACGAATGCGGCCAGCGCAATGCTCGAGTAGCGCTCCAGCACGTCTGCGAACTCGCGCTGGCTGAGCCTCGGCCGGACGATGACCAGCAGCAGGAGGCCACCGAGCCAGACCGCCGCGGCGATGAGGTGGAGGGCGAGAGCGGTGACCGCCGTCGTGTGACCGGACTCGTCACCCGAGTGCCCCTGCGTCGCCATCGGAATCAGCGCCGCCGCCGCGAGCACCGCGACGACGACGGTCGGGGTCCAGCTCCTCACCGCGAACGTCAGCACCGTCAGGAGCGCGCCGGCGAGCGTTGTGATCGTCCAGGCGCGACCCGGCTCCGTATCCACGAGGAAGCGTCCCAGCTGCTGGCCGAACTCGGCATCGGCGCTCGGGGTGGCGTTGAAGATATTGACGAACGTCAGGAACGCAGTCGCGGCGCTCGCGACGGTGAACACGGCCGCCGAGACCGAGGCGGTATCCAGCGCCGTGTCGAAGCCCTCGGTGCCCGGGCGCAACGCGAAGAGGGCCAGGACGAGGGACCCCAGCATCCCGGCGGCCGACAGGTTCACGGCGAGCGTCGCCATCGGCAGGCCCCACCGCACCACGGGACCGGGGTCGGCGATCAGCAGGGGCGCCGCGCCGCCGCCGTAGAGAAGGGCCGTGACGAGAGCCAGCACGGCCGCGACCGCCACGATCACCGGTCCAGCCGGACGCAGCGCGCGGGAGTTCACTCGACCAGCCTACGCACGCGGGAGGGGGATGCCGTGCGACATCCCCTCCTCGGTGGCGAGTTACTTCACCGCAGCTTTGAGCTTCGAGCCCGCGGTCACCTTCACCCGCTGACCGGCAGCGATCTTGATCTCCTCGCCGGTCTGCGGGTTGCGGCCCGTGCGAGCGGACGTCTCGACGCGCTCGAACGCGATCCAGCCGGGGATCGTGACCTTCTCGCCCTTGGCCACAGCCTCGGAGACGGAGGAGAAGAGAGCGTCCAGCACGCCCGAAACGGTGGACTGGCTCTGCCCTGTCGCGGAGGCGATGCTGGCAACGAGCTCGGTCTTGGTGATGGCCATGGGGTTGTCCTCCAGACGGCAACGCGTGCCGGCTTTTCGTTACTTCGGACCGGGGGCGGACCCCCGGGTTGGTCGGTGGGACCGTCCCCGAATATACCCAAACTCCGCGGAAATTCGCCGATCCTGGGCCGTCGTCCGCCATATCGACCAGATGTCAGCCCCTGATGCGGACAATGCGGTCTCGAGTGGCTGCGCGCGAACCGCTGACGGCCCGGACCTCCGAGGAGATCCGGGCCGTCAGCGAACGAGGTGTTCTACCAGCTCGACTTGGTCACGCCGGGCAGTTCGCCCCGGTGCGCCATGTCGCGGAAGCGGACACGCGAGATGCCGAACTTCGAGAGGTGGCCACGGGGGCGACCGTCGATGGCGTCGCGGTTGCGCAGCCGCACGGGCGACGCATTGCGCGGCAGCTTCTGCAGGCCGACGCGCGCGGCCTCGCGCGCTTCGTCGGTCGCGTTCAGGTCGACGAGGGTCTTCTTCAGCTCCGCACGCTTGGCCGCGTAGCGGTCGACGACCACCTTGCGCTGCTCGTTGCGCGCGATCTTGCTCTTCTTGGCCATGGGATCAGCGCTCCTCTCGGAATTCGACGTGCTTGCGGATGACCGGATCGTACTTCTTGAGCACGATGCGATCGGGGTTGTTGCGGCGGTTCTTGCGCGTCACGTAGGTGTACCCGGTGCCGGCCGTCGAGCGCAGCTTGATGATGGGACGTACGTCCTGAGCCTTCTTCGCCATCAGAGCTTCACGCCCCGCGCGACGAGGTCCTTCACGACCGACTCGATGCCGCGGGCGTCGATGACCTTGATGCCCTTGGCCGAGACGTTCAGCGTGATCTTGCGACCCAGCGAAGGAACGTAATAGGTCTTCTTCTGCACGTTCGGGTCGAAGCGTCGCTTCGTCCGGCGGTGCGAGTGCGAAATGCTGTGACCGAAGCCGGGAATTGCTCCAGTCACCTGGCACACTGCTGCCATAGTGATGTCTCCTCAATACCGTGAGGCCGGACGGCCCCACCCAAGATCCCTTGTCTGCACCCGCGGCTCATCCGACCGTTTCCGGCTGGTGGAGAGGGAGCGGGCGCGAACTGCGTGCTGGAGTGCGCGCAGACAAAGACCCATCGTAGCATGACCGGGCGAGCGACCTGACGGATCCCAAGTTCCGGCCGGGCGGGCCGCTACCCGACGAAGCCCCGCAGCAGAGCCTCGGATCCGGCCAGATGCTCGAGCATGGCCGCCTCAGCGGCATCCGCTCCGCCGGCGAGGATCGCCGTGACAATGCGCTCGTGCTGCGCGTTCGAGTGGCCGATGTTGCGCGGAAGCAGGGGGAAGGTGTCGAGCCACTCATTCACGCGGGATCGGTTCTCGGCGACGAGTGCGACGACCGATGGGATGCCCGCGACCTCGGCGATCGTGAGGTGCAGCAGCGTGTCGGCCCGGCGATAGTCGCCCTCACTCGCCGTGCATGCGACGTCATGCCGCGACCAGAGTTCGGCGCGCGATGCCGAATCGAGGGTCCGTCCCGCCGCGGCCCGCGCGGCGCCGGCCTCGAGCACCCGCCGCAGGCCGAGCACGTCGTCGAGCGCGGCCTGAGCTACGGCGCCGGCCGGAGCCGGACGCGGGAGCGGGTCGGCGACGAACGTCCCGCCGTACCGCCCCCGACGCCGCACGAGGAAGCCGGTGTCGGCCAGCTCGCGGATCGCCTCGCGGACGGTGTCACGGCTGACGGCATAGAGCGCGGCGAGCTCGCGCTCGGGCGGCAGCGACTCTCCCGGTGCGACGACGCCGAGGCGAATCGTCTGCATGAGCCGCGCAACGGTGTCTTCGAGGGCGTTCCCCTCGCGCACCGGCCGGTAGACGGCCCGGCGCACCTCGCGCAGCGGATGCTCGCTCATGAGTGTGCTAGAGGGGCGTCACGTAGGCGTTGGTGATGCCGCCGTCGACGACGAAGGCGGTCGCGGTGATGAACGAGGCGTCGTCCGAGGCGAGGAACGCCACAGCAGCGGCGATCTCCTCCGGCTCAGCGAAGCGTCCGACCGGAACGTGCACGAGTCGTCGCTGGGCCCGTTCCGGATCCTTCGCGAAGAGCTCCTGGAGCAGCGGCGTGTTCACCGGACCCGGACACAGCGCATTGACCCTGATCCCCTGCCGAGCGAACTGTACGCCGAGCTCCCGGGTCATCGCCAGCACGCCGCCCTTCGACGCGGTGTAAGAGATCTGCGAGGTCGCCGAGCCGAGGAGCGCCACGAACGAGGCCGTGTTGATGATCGACCCGCGGCCCGCGGGCACCATGCTGCGCAGCGCCGCGCGCGAGCAGAGGTACACGCTCTTGAGGTTGACGTCCTGCACGCGATCCCACGCGGGCAGCTCGGTCGTCTCGATCGAGTCGTCGTCGACGGGCGAGATTCCGGCGTTGTTGAACGCGATGTCGAGTCTGCCGAACTCTTCGGCGACGCCGTCGAAGAGCTGGTCGACAGACTCCTGATCCGCCACGTCGACCTCCCTGAAGACTCCGCCCACCTCGGCGGCCGCGGCGGAGCCGGTCGATCCGTCGAGGTCGGCGATCACGACCATCGCTCCCTCGGCGGCGAAGCGCCGAGCCGTCGCGAGGCCGATGCCCGAGGCGCCGCCCGTGATGACGGCCACCCGATCCCTCAGGCGCTGAGTGAGATCCATGCTGTTCCCTTCCGGTTGTTCACGAGGCATCCGTCGCGAAGAAGACGTTCTTCGTCTCCGTGAAGTGCTCGGCCGCATCGGGGCCGAGCTCGCGGCCGAGACCCGAGGATTTCATTCCCCCGAACGGCGTCCAGTAGCGCACCGAAGCGTGCGAGTTCACCGAGAGCACCCCGCTCTTGACTCCGCGTGCGACGCGCACGGCACGCCCGAGATTCTCGGTCCACAGCGAGCCGGCCAGCCCGTAGACGGTGTCGTTCGCGAGCCGGATCGCCGCCTCCTCGTCGTCGAACGGCAGCACCGCAACGACCGGCCCGAACACCTCGTCCTGCGCGATCCGCTCATCTGGCCGGGCCAGCACGACGGCGGGAGCCATCCAGAAGCCGTCCCCTGCGGGGGCGGAGCCGCGAAAGGCGATGTCGGCTCCGTCGAGGAATCCTTCGACGCTCGAGCGGTGTGCGGCCGAGATCAGCGGCCCCATCTCGGTGGTCTCCAGTGTGGGATCCCCGACGCGCCAGGCGGCGACGGCCGGCTCGAGAAGTTCGAGGAAGCGGTCGTAGACCGAACGCTGAACGAGGATGCGGCTGCGCGCGCAGCAGTCCTGACCGGCGTTGTCGAACACCGCCCCGGGGGCCGCTGCGGCCGCCTTCTCGAGATCGGCGTCGTCGAAGACGATGTTGGCGCTCTTGCCGCCCAGTTCGAGCGTCACCGGCTTCAGCGCCCGCGCACACCCCGAGGCGACCTCGACGCCGACCTCGGTCGAGCCGGTAAAGACGACCTTGCGCACAGCGGGGTGCGAGACGAACCGCTCACCCACAACCGAGCCCTGCCCGGTGACGACCGTGAAGAGGCCTTCGGGAAGACCGGCCTCGAGCGCGAGCTCACCCAGGCGGATGGCGGTGAGCGGCGTGAGCTCGGCAGGCTTGAGCACGACGGCGTTGCCGGCGGCGAGCGCCGGGGCGACCCCCCACGACGCAATCGTCATCGGGAAGTTCCACGGCACGATGATCCCGACGACGCCGTAGGGCTCGTGAAATGTCACATTCAGCCCGCCCGCGACCGGGATCTGCTGGCCCGAGAGCCGCTCGGGGGCTCCGGCGTAGAAGTTCAGCACCTGGGCGACGTGCGAGGCCTCCCAGCGGGCCGACCCGATCGGATGCCCCGAGTTGCGCACCTCGAGCTGGGCGAGATCCTCGACGTGCTCTTCGACGACCCGCGCGAACGAGCGCAGCGCATCCGCGCGCGCGAGCGGGGGCAGCCCCGACCAGGTGCGCTGCGCGACGACCGCGCGCTCGATCGCGGCGTCGACCTCGTCGAGGCTCGCACGCGGCACCTCGCCGAATGCCTGCCCCGTCGCCGGGTTGATCAGCGTGAACACGCTGCTCATGCCTCGACCTCGTGCCGTCGGCGGGCGGATGATGCGAGACGATACGCGGACGCCTCGGCCACCAGTCCCTCGAAGAGCCGGCGGTCGTCACTGTTCTCCTCGGGGTGCCACTGGACGGCGACGAGGTATGGCTCGCCCTCGGGCGACTCGAACGCCTGAACGAGCCCGTCGTCAGCGGTCGCGACGGGGAGGAGTCCCTTGCCGAGCTGGTCGATGCCCTGGTGGTGATAGCTGTGCACCGCGAACGTCCCCGCTCCGATGAGGGCCGCGAGGCGGGTGCCGCCGTCGACGTGAACCGCGTTGTCGGCGAACACTCCGCCGCCGATCCGATACCGCTCGGTGCCGAGCGCCTCAGGCAGGTGCTGGTGCAGCGTGCCCCCGCGTGCGACGTTCACGAGCTGAAGCCCGCGGCAGATCGCGAGCACGGGGATGCCGCGCTCCTCCGCTCCCCGGTAGAGCGCGAGCTCCCAGTCATCGCGGTCCGGCCGGGCCGGGTCGGTGAGCGGGTGCCTCGGTTGCCCGTAGAGCTCGGGCTGCACGTCAAGGCCTCCCGTGAGGATGAGTCCATCGAGTCCATCGAGCACGGCTGCGGCGGCATCCGTCGCGTGCGGCTGCGGCGGGAGCAGGACCGCGGCCCCTCCCGAAGCGGTGACCGAGTCGAAGTACTGCTGCGGGAGGAAGGCGGCGCGGACATCCCACACGCCCTGCCTGGCCTGCTCGAGATAGGTGGTCAGCCCGATGACCGGACGCCGCGCGCCATCAGAGTCGTTCGAAGCCACGCACCCGCTCCCAATCCGTCACGGCAGCGTCGTAGGCCTCGACCTCGATCCGCGCCTGGTTCAGATAGTGCTCGACCATGTCGTCGCCGAAGGCGGCGCGCGCGATGGTCGACTCTTCGAACAGCCGAGCGGCTTCGCGCAGGGTCGTGGGGAGGTGGTCGACTCCCGACGTATACGCATTGCCGGTCAGCGGCGCAGGGAGAGGCAGTTCGCCCTCGACCCCGTGCAGTCCGCCGGCGATGATCGCGGCGATGCCCAGGTAGGGGTTCACGTCGCCGCCCGGTACCCGGTTCTCGACACGGAGCGACTGACCGCGGCCGATCACCCGGAGCGCGCACGTGCGGTTGTCGATGCCCCACGCGACCCCGGTCGGGGCGAACGAGCCCTTTGCGTAGCGCTTGTACGAGTTGATGGTCGGGGCGTACAGCAGTGTGAACTCTCGGAGGGTGGCGAGGATCCCGGCGATCCAGTGCTCCATGAACGGACTGAACCCGCGCTCCCCGTCGCCCGCCATCACGGGTGTTCCGTCGGCGTCTCGGACCGAGAGGTGGATGTGGCAGCTGTTGCCCTCGCGCTCGTTGAACTTGGCCATGAACGTCAGGGCCTTGCCGTGCCGGTCGGCGATCGCCTTGGCGCCGTTCTTGTAGATCGCGTGCTGGTCGGCCGTCTCGAGCACCTCGGCGTAACGGAAGGCGATCTCCTGCTGGCCGAGGTTGCATTCGCCCTTGACGCCTTCGCAGTACATGCCCGCGGCGTCCATGGACACACGGATGTCGCGCAGCAACGGCTCGAGGCGACCCGACGCGAGCAGGTCGTAGTCGACGTTGTAGTCGGTCGACGGCGTGAGGTCGCGGTATCCCCGGGCCCAGGCATCCCGATAGGTGTCGTCGAAGACGAGGAACTCGAGCTCGGTGCCCGAGTAGGCGGTCAGCCCACGGTCGGCGAGGCGGACGCGCTGACGGTTCAGGATGTCGCGCGGCGACTGCGCGACCGGGTCGCCGTTCTCCCACCCGAGGTCGGCGATCACAAGCGCGGAACCGGGCTGCCACGGCACTCGGCGGAGCGTCGCGGGATCGGGGATCAGCATCATGTCGCCATACCCCTTCTCCCAACTCGACATCGCGTAGCCGTCGACCGTGTTCATGTCGACGTCGACCGAGAGCAGGTAGTTGCAGGCCTCGGCGCCGTGCGTCAGGATCTCCTCCTCGAAGAGGCGCGCCGACACCCGCTTGCCGACCAGGCGTCCCTGGGCATCGGCGAAGGCGACGATCACCGTGTCGATCTCGCCGGCGGCGACCGCGACGGCGAGCTCGGTGGCGCTCAGGTTTCCCGGCATGCTGCCCACCCTCTGTCCGACGTGCCGAAAGCGCGGCTCCCGCGGCCCGCGCTCGGCATCCACTCTAGCCAGAAAGTTGAGCGCAAAGGTAGACACAGCCCACCAATAGGCATCACAATCATGCGCAATGACGCGCCCACGCGCCCCACCCCAATGCACGGAGGACCGATGTCTCAGTCGAGCGACCACACGGCGAAGGTTGCGGGAGCAACCTATACGCGCGCCGGCAAGGAATACTTCGAGAAGCGCGGGTTGAAGCGGTCCGCCGGCATCTGGGGCCTCTGGGGCCTCGCGGTCGCCGCCGTCATCTCGGGCGACTTCTCGGGCTGGAACTTCGGCATCGCCTACGCCGGGTTCGGCGGGATGCTCATCGCGTTCGTGATCCTGGTGGTCATGTACTACGGCATGATCTTCTCGATCGGGGAGATGGCGGCCGCGATGCCGCACACCGGAGGCGCGTACTCGTTCGCACGATCGGCGATGGGACCCTGGGGCGGTCTGGTCACGGGCTTGGCCGAGACGATCGAATACGTCGCGACCACGGCCGTGATCGTCTACTTCTCCGCCTCGTACGCGGACGCGATCACGAGTGAGCTGCTGGGATTCACGATGCCCGCCTGGGTCTGGTGGATCATCCTCTACGCCGCTTTCATCGCGCTCAACGCCGCCGGGGCCGCGATCTCGTTCAGGTTCGCCATCGTGGTCTCGATCATCGCCATCGCGATCATCCTGGTGTTCTCGGCGATGGCGCTGCTGTCGGGCCAGTTCAGCTGGGACAAGCTGTTCGACATCGCGCCCGACCCGGGCCAGACGGCGTTCCTGCCGCACGGCGTCGTGCCGATCCTGTTCGCTCTGCCGTTCGCGATGTGGTTCTTCCTCGGCATCGAAGAGCTGCCTCTCGCGGCCGAAGAGTCGCACAACCCGGAGCGCGACATCCCGAAGGCCGGTTTCATCGCGCGCACCACCCTCATCGTCACCGGCCTGCTGGTGCTGTTCCTCAACACCGGCGTCGTCGGTGCCGAGGCGACCGGGGCGGCCGGCGAGCCGCTGCTGGACGGCTTCCGCGCGATCGTGGGCGACCAGCTCGCCGCCGTGCTCGCCCTCTTCGCCCTCATCGGATTGCTCGCGTCACTGCAGGGCATCATGTTCGCATACGGACGCAACATGTACTCGCTGTCGCGCGCCGGGTATTACCCCAAGTTCCTCTCCCTCACGGGCAAACGCCAGACGCCGTGGGTCGCGCTCGTGGTCGGCGCTGTGATCGGCTTCGCCGCGCTCGTCCTGGTCGACGCCCTCGGCGGCGCCACCGGGGTCGCGGGGGCGATCGTGCTCAATATCGCGATCTGGGGTGCGGTGATCGCCTACGCGCTGCAGATGGTCTCGTACGTGATCCTGCGCCGCAAGTTCCCGAACGCGCACCGCCCGTACCGCAGCCCGTGGGGCATGCCCGGAGCGGTGATCGCGGGCGCAATCTCGGTGCTGATCTTCTTCGGCTTCTTCATCAACGAGCCGGCCAGGCCGGCGATCATCGCGATCGCCGTCGTGTACGTCGTGATCCTCCTCGGCTTCGCGCTGTTCTTCCGCCACCGCCTCGTGCTCTCGCCCGAAGAGGAGTACGCCCTCTCGGGCGGCCAGCACGGCGACCCGCAGGTCGAGGGGTACGACGCGATGGAGGGTGAAGTCTTCGACGAGAAGCCCTAGCCGTAATGGAATTCCTCAGCCCATCCCACCACTTCTGCGTCATGGCAATTCTTCACAGGAGATGGGAACGCATCTCGGCGATCATCCGCGCGACGGTGTCTGGCACCACGAGATGTCGA
>NZ_WOYQ01000020.1 GCF_011620665.1 Microbacterium sp. | reverse complement strand
CCGCCTACGAGAAACGCTCCATCGCGATCTCCTCGAACCTGCACCCGGCCGGCTTTGATGCGCTCATGCCCAAAACCCTCGCGACGGCGACCGTTGACCGGCTGTTGCACCACGCGCACGTCTGCCAAACCACGGGCGAATCGATCCGGCTCACTCAAGCCCTCGCCGGGAAGGGAGTCACCGCAATGACCTGACCGGAGTACGACCGCTTCATGGCCGATGCCACCGAGTCCCTCGTGGGCAGATCTGTTGGCCATGAGTGGGCAGTTTTCGTGGCCACCAGCGGGCATTTCTGCTGGCCGCCCACGGGCAGTTCCAAATGGCCATTGACACCACTCCGCGCATCTCGAAGCCCCGGCATCCAAACGTCCGTGAGGTTGCCGATGACGTCCGCGCCGTCGGCGGCGAAGTGCTATTCGATGTGATGACGCACGCTCGGCAGCTGCCTACGACCAATCGCACCGACTTCTACGACGAGTGGGAGCTTTGGGGTGGTTCGGGGCGGGGTCTTGACACTCCGGCGATGCGGCTCGAGCATGTCGAGCGAGTGTTTGGCTACCAGGTTGGGCTTGGGGTTCCGCTGCTCACACCGACCCTGGTGCTCAGTTCGCCGACTTCGCCGGAGGCGAACCAGGTGCTTGAGACCGCCACCCTGGCTCGGGGCCTGGATCCCTCAGCGTGGCAGTCGCTGGCTGGAACTCACAGCTTCTGGGCGGGGGGCCCGGAACTCGACGCTTTCGTTGGCACCCTCGCCGGGCTTCGGGCGACGACGTGGGTGCTCACACTTGCTAACCAGGTGCTGATCGACGGGGTGCCCGATTTCAGCAACTCTGAGGCCCACGTTGGGCTGGCGCGAACTATTCATTCGCTCTCGTTGCGTTCGCGAGTGATTCTGGCCTACTCCGACTATGCGGGACTGCCCGCCATTGCTGCAGGCGCGGACACACTCGGTAGCGGTTGGGATCGAGGTCAACGGTGCTTCGACCCGCAGACTTTCCGAGTCGACTCCAATCCTGGCCCTCGCATTCCGGCTTCCTACGTCACGCAAGGAGGGCTTCATGCGGTGTTGCGCCGAGACATGGCCGAAGCAGTGGAACGTTGGAATCCGGCGCGCGCTTCGGCAATCCGAGGTGGACCGATGCCTCCCAGCGACAACATAGAGCGCGCGCACCACCTCTCTCAATTGAGCGAGGTTGTTCGTGCTGTGGCAGCAATCACCGACCGGCAAGATCGCGTCGCCAATATGCGTGCTCGATATGGGACCGCCGCCGATGCCTTCGAAGAGATCATGCAGAACGTGCCGAGAGTGGTCCGCCAGCAGGACAAGCGTGCGTGGTGCGAGGACCCCGACGGGATAGTCGCCGCCTACGCAGAGGCCGAGGGCCTCTAGTGTCTCGGCTGCGCAGCAGTGACGGTCGAGGCGATGGTGCTGGCGAGTTGCTCTGACAGAGCCAGGCGACGACCTGGATCTGGCCGGCCAATCACCGGCCGGACGAGCCAGGAGTCGCCGATTGCCAGACCGATCCGCATCGCTCGGAACTGTGACTTGACTGCCTCAACGTCGGATGGCTCTAGCAGGATGACGCCAACAGCATCTGCCCACGATGCGTAGCGGAAGGCCTGCGAAAGCCCCTGCCTCCAGTCATGCACTTTCGCCTCGAGCGCGTACGCTCGGCCGATCGGATCGAGCCCGTCGGCCCGCCGATACCCCCGCCCAGAGTGCTGCGCCGCCCTCGCGCGCGCGAGTGTTCGCAGACGGCTGAGGGTCTGGCGTTCCGTTACCCCGAGCGTGCGTCCTAGAGGCTCCGGTGTGCGCGTTGCACGTGGTGAAAGCCGAGCGAGCAAAGCACTGTCGGCTTCTGAGGTAACGAACGGGATGTCGGTGGCAATCCTCTCCGCGAAACGGTCGCCCACGCGAGTGACAGCGAGAAGATCGACGACGCCGCGGGCTCCGCGAAACTCGGGGGCGAGGACGATGCCCTGTTCAGCACCCGGCAGTCGGAGGGCGAGCGATCTAAGCGCAGGATCAAGCTCCCGCTCGCGGATCGGCGAGAATCGTTGGCCGCGTTGGGCGGACTCACCCAACTCGACTAGCGCATGACTCTCGAGGAACACTCGATCAGCGTAGCCGCGCGCTAATGGGTCAGTGCGGCGGGTGTGGAGCGGACTCGGTACGAGTGCCGCGGACGGGGTCACGTCAGCCTCCTCCGGTCCCTCTCAGGAAGCGTGCTGCGGCTCGTCGGCCACACGGCGGTCGGCGGCATAGCGTCGCGCGGCTTCCCACCAGTAGTTGTCGCGGATCCGGTACAGCAGGGTACGTTCACCGGGGACGCGTCCGACGAACTCGAGGAAGTGTGCGTCGCGGAGCTTGTGGATCAGTGGGTGGACGATGCTTCCCAGCAGCCCGGTCGCTTCGACGATCTGCTTGGGTGAGAAGGTGTCGCCTTCGAGGGCGGCGATCTCTATGACGACAGCGTTCATGTAGCTGTTTCCGAAGAACAGCCGCGACTCCGCTGGTGCGATCGGCTCCACTATCGTCATGCCCCGAGTTTCGCATACGTCACCGACGTCCGGCACGTGCGCGAAGGTGATTCCGAGCCGACTTCCTTCCCGGTGTTGTCTATCTGACGTACACAACTTGATTCTGGTCGTTTCGAGAGTACAGTGAATGTGACGTTCACTAGAACGTACGTCACGTAGTACGTAATACTCCGATTCGCAAGAGCGATTCGGTATCACGCGAGTTACGTATTTGTGGTGGTTTCGTGCAAGGCGATAGCGGGATTG
The DNA here is from genome assembly GCF_011620665.1 of Microbacterium sp. GTDB lineage: Bacteria > Actinomycetota > Actinomycetes > Actinomycetales > Microbacteriaceae > Microbacterium. The sequence continues at coordinate 10,169 of NZ_WOYQ01000020.1, read as the reverse complement.
CGCTCCCTCGTGGATCCGGTCGCGTTCGTGGAATGAGGTGCGAGTCGTCGCCGACAGCGGGCGGCTACGTGCAGGGGCCTGTTGGTGTTCGTTCGTTCGATCGGGATCAGACCAGCCGAGTGTCCGATCGCTGTGGAGGGGTGCACTCGCGGGTCCTGGATGCGATCGTCGGACCCGGAGTCGAGCTTCGTGCGCATGCTGCTGCGATTGGGGGCCGTCGCGCTCGACGTGGCCCGTCTGCACGGACGTGGCCGATGCGCTCGGAACCCGTCGGGCAAAGCTGGGCTGGACGCTGATCACTCGAAGAAGGCTCGCGCCGAGGCGCATCGGGTAGCCATGGACGTCTCTGAGGTGGAAGCATGCGCCAAACGCTGCGGACAGACCCCTCGCGACGTGCGGCTTATGCCACACCTGACGCAGCGGCTGTCTCACCCACGATGGCTCGCCGTGCCGCGCGGCGCGACGCGTGCAGGCGGGCTGCAAACGTGGATGCCGTGAGCGTCGCGACAAGCCATACTGCGAGTGTCATCCCTGCCCCCGATCCGGCGAGCTGTGACCCGAATACCGCATCGCGCGCGAGTTTCATCACGATCGAGAGTGGCAGAGCATCCGACATCGACTGCAGGATCCCTGGCGCCGTCGCGAGTGGTGCGTAGAGCGATGCGGCGATGACCTGAACGATCCCCAGCCCGACGACCACGACCCATGCCCTGCGCCCGAACACAGCGTGGATCCCCTGCAGTACCGCGGTCAGCACGATCGCTCCGGGGATGATCACCCCCAGCAGCGCTCCCGCACCCGAGCCTGTCGCGCCGGCCGCCAGGAGCGCCAGCCACAGCACGAAGCCGGCCGTGGCCGCGATTGCTGCGCGCGGAGCGAATCCCAGCAGCACCACTCGCAGCGTCGATCCGCCCGATGCGAGCGCCCATTCGGGCACCGCGGGCCGGCGCTGGAACATCAGCGCGATGGCGATCCACAGCGCGACCCCGACACCGAGTGCCGCAAAGGCGGTACGGCCCGCAGCATCCTGCCCGATCGCGTCGATCGATGTCGGTGAGGCGACCGCCTCGGCGAGCTCGACCGCGGCGTCTTCTCCGTAGGTCGGCACGGCTTCCTCGAGCTCGGCGAGCCCGCCGGCGAGCGAGTCGGCGCCGTCGGCGAGCGACACCGCTCCCGCGCTCAGATCGGATGCCCCCTGCGAGAGCGAACCGGTGCTCGACGAGAGCTCCGCCATGGCTTCCGCGAGCGACACCGCACCCGCGGTCACCGACCCGGTCCCTGTCGCGCTCGACGCGGCGCCGTCGGCGAGTGACGCGGCGCCGACGGCCGAGGCTCCCAGTGCGTCGGTGATGCCGGCTGCCGCTGCCGCGGTGCCCGAGGACGCCTGCGCCGCTCCCGTACTCGCCTGCGCCGCCGCCGCGACCTGGGCGCAGTAGGCTGCTCCCGCGGTGGGTGGGCACGCGTTCGCGAGCGTGGCGAGTGCCGTTGTGACCCCTGCCGATGCCGATGCCGATGCCTCCGCGGCGGGAATGAGCGTCGACGACGAACTCGATGACAGTGCGGACAGGCTTGCGGCAAGACTCGATGCGCCGTCGGAGACCCCGGTCGCCCCGTCCTGCGCCGATGCCGCGCCGTCCGCGAGTGACCACGCGCCGTCTTGCGCAGCCTGCGTGCCCGAGGCGACCTGAGCGGCGCCGTCGGCAAGCGACGCCGACGCGTCCGCGATGTCGCCTGCCGCATCCGCCAACGCCACCGCACCCTCGCGTGACTCGCCGACTGCGTCTGAGATCCCGTCGTACGAGAGAAGCAGGCCCTCCAGATAGGTCGACGTGAAGTCGTCGTCGAACACCTGTGTCGATGCCGTCGTCACCTCGGTGGCGACACGGGCGGCAACCGGACTCGTGGGGGCGTCGGTCTCGAGGGTGATCGATGCCGTATCCGGCGTTCCTTCTCTGAGACCCGAGATGGTCTCGGAGAAGGTCTCGGGGATCGTCACCACGGCGGCGTACTCCTCGAGCGACACATCGGCGGCTTCGCCGTCGATGATCGTCCACGCGAGCAGGCTGTCCGACCCATGGGTGATCTCGGCCGCAAGCAACCGGCCGGCCGCGATCGTCTGCTCATCGTCGCCTTCGCCCACGGTTACCGGCTCGTCGAGGTTCACCAGCGCGACCGGCACGGCGTCTGTGGCGCTCGCCCGGTTCGACAGAGAGCCGATCAAGAATCCGGCGATGACGAGCATGACGATCGCGACAGCGGTCGTCGCGATCAGGGTTCTGTTGAACGTGCTCATCGAGCATGCACTCCTTCGACGACGTCGGCGGTATCGCCGGTGAAGGGCTGGCCGCCGCGTGCGGCGAGCAGGACTGTGGGAACTGAGCAGGCCCACGCGGCGCGCTCTAGCGCACCCGACTCGGCGGGCGAGAGACCGACATCGAGGTCGTCCACGACGAGCAGGTTCGCGCCCGCCGCCTCGGCGAGTGCGAGGTCGAGGAGTCTCTTGTCGAGGGGCGTCCAGTCCCTGCGCGCGGCCGGCACGCCGGCATCCGTCAGGATCTGGGCTCTCCGCGCTTGTGACCGGTCGCGGACACCGCGAGCGACGAGGTATCGGCGCACCACTGCATCGGCTGTCGCGCTCGGCGGGACGGTGTCGGCGAACGGGACGGCGGTGGCGAGCGCTACTTCGCGACGTGCGCGCCCCCGCCCTGCCGGCATCGCCTGGCCCAGAACGACGAGTCCCTCGGGTGCGGTGGTGCGACCTGCGATGGCCGCAGTGATGAGGTGCCGCGTATCGTCGTCGGCCTCGGCGTACCAGCCGCGCTCGCCGGGACGTACGTCCAGTGGTGGGTGCGCGCATTTCACCGCGCGCTCGCCTTCGGTCTCCGCGATCTCGCGCGCGTGCAGATCAGCCTCGACGGCTGCACCCTCGACATCGAGGTGCGGCAGACGCCGATCGAGCCAGGCAGGCAGCCACCAGGCACGGTCGCCGAGCAGATAGAGGATCGAGCGGGCGAGGCTCATCCGCACGATGAACGCGTCGACGAACACGCCGACCGCGAGGCCGATCGCGAGGGGTTTGACTGCCGCCGATCCGTGCGGGATGAACGCGACGAACACGGCGATCATGATGATTCCGGCGGCGTTGACGACGAGCTGGCTCTGCCGGTATCCCTCGTCGATGGCACGGACCGCGTCGCCGGTGCGGATGTATTCCTCTCTGATGCGCGCGACGAGGAACACCTCGTAGTCCATCGATAGGCCGAACAGGACGGAGATCATCATGATCGGGAAGAAGCTGATCACCGGACCGAGCGCCTGCACGTTCAAGAGGTCCGCGAACCATCCCCAGCTGTAGATCGCGCTGACCACCCCGAAGGCAGCGCTCGCGGACAGCACGAACCCGAAGGTGGCCTTGAGGGGGATCGCGATCGAGCGGAACACGAGAAGCGACAGCAGGAAGGACAGCCCGACGACGATGATCGCGAACGGCACGAGCGCGGCGGTGAGCCGCTCGGACGTGTCGATCGAGACCGCTGTGATGCCGGTGACGGTCACATCGCTGACGTCGTGCTCCTCCTCGATCGAGGACGCGTCCTCGCGCAGCTCGTGCACGAAGTCGACCGTGCGCTGATCGCCCTGCGGATGCTCGGGGATCACTCGGAACAGGGCCAGGTCGGCATCCGGATTGGGGGTTGCGCGTGTGACGGCGGCGACACCCTCCCGGGCCAGCAGGTCGGCTTCGATCGCGTCGACCGTGCCGAGCGGGTCGGTCGAGGTGATGATGTCTGCGGTGACGATCAACGGTGCGTTGTAGCCGGGCCCGAACTCCTCGGCGATCAGGTCGTACGTGTCCCGAGCGGGAGTGCCCGGATTGGCGCTGCCGTTGTCGGTGAGAGCGAGTCGCAGGTCGGCAGCGGGGATGAGGAGGGCGAGCAGCACGCCCGAGGCGACGATGATCGTCATGACCGGATGGCGTTTGGTGATGCCGACCCATGTGCGGCTCAGCCGCGAGGGAGCCTTCTCGGATGCGGCACGCTTCGGGCGCAGCTTCTCGCCGAACGCCGAGAGGAGTGCGGGGAGGAACGTGAGGGTGGCGAGCATCGCTGTGGCCACGGTGGCCGCGGCCGCCAGACCCATGATGCTCAGGAACGGAATGCCCGCGACGCTGAGTGCCGTGAGGGCGATGATGACCGTGACGCCGGCGAAGGCGACGGCGGAGCCTGCGGTTGCCGTGGCGCGGCCGACCGCCTCGCGGACGGCGACTCCGTGGGAGAGCTCATAGCGGTGCCGAGAGAGGATGAAAAGGCCGTAGTCGATGCCGACTGCCAAGCCGATCATCAGGGCGAGACTCGGGGTCGCGGTCGACACGGGCGTGAGCGCTGCGACGATGAGGATGCCCGCGAACGAGATGCCGACGCCGACGATCGACATCAGGAGCGGTATGCCGGCCGCCAGCGCGGATCCGAAGGTCACGAGCAGGACGAAGAACGCGATCACGATGCCCACCGCCTCGATGGGACTGAGGCCCACGCCGCGCGAGGTGAACGCCTGGCCCCCGACGTCGAGCGTCACGTCGTCGACGGCCGCGGCATCCTGCAGCTCGGCGAGCGTCTCTTGCGGCAGGTCGCTGAGCGCTACGTCGAACTGCACGGTGACCAGAGCGAACTGCCGATTCCCCGAGATGGAGTACACGCTCTCGAACGGGTCGTCGGCGTCGGCGACCAGGTCGACGTCCCGCACTCTGTCGAGAGCATCGTCGACCTGCTCTCGATAGGGAGCGGTGTCGATCAGCTCGCCTTCGGGAGCGCCGAAGACGAGCTGCGCGCTCGCTCCGCTCGCTTGCGGGAACCGCTCCTCCAGGGTGTCGATGCCCTCCTGGGAAGGCGAGCCGGGGATGGAGAAGTCGTCTTCGAGCGATCCGCCCCACGCGACCGCGGAGGCTCCGAGCGCGACCAGCAGAACGATCCAGGCGGCGATCACCCAGCGCGCGTTGCGGGCGCAGAACATTCCCACGCGGTACAGCAAGCTCGACACGGCGCTCCTTCGGTAGGGGTCGCAGTCGCGCGGCCGACTCCTATCCAATCCGTGTGCGGCACGAGTCGATGACCGATTCCGCACATCCTCACGCCCCGTGAACCAAGACTTGACAAAGCCCTGACATTCGCGGTCGTGACGACCCCGAGACTGGTGGCTACCCCTACCAGGTCACCAGGAACTCGGTTCCCGCGCGACCCGCCACGCTTGCGGCGTCCGCGGAGTTCACACCGCCCGCGAACGACCCCGCCCCCACCGCGATCGAGGCCCCGATTCGCGGGGCGAGGCGCGCGGCGATGCTCAGCCCGAGTCCGGTGCCGACCGGGCGCGCGTTCGCGTACCGTGCGCGCAGGACGCCGCGGTCGAAGACATGAGCGAGGTCGTCGGGGGCGAGTCCGGGCCCGTTGTCCGCGACGCGGATCACCCGGCCGGCCACGGCGATGCGCACTGCGCCGCCTTCCGGCGTCACCCGCAGCGCGTTCTCGATCAGACCGTCGACCAGCTGGCGCGCGCGCCGCCCGTCGGTCTCGACCACGGCGGACGGCGACTCCGCAGCGAGTCCCAGCTCGACACCGAGTCCGCTCGCATGCCCGAGCCACGCCCGGTGCGCCGCGCGCGCGACATCGGCAAGGTCGACGCGAGAGAGTTCGATCGTGAAATCGTCGGCCTCGAGCCGCGCGAGCTCGAGCAGATCATCGACGAAACTGCTCAGGCGCGCCGCCTCGCTCTCAATCACCGCCCCGGCGGCATCCGCGTCGACGACACCGTCAACGAGCGCCTCGCCATACCCGCGGATCGCCGTCAACGGCGTACGCAGCTCGTGCGATATCGACAGCAGGAACTCCCGCTGACGCCCCTCGCTCGCCGCAAGCGCTTCGTCCAGCGCGGTGAGCGCGTCCGCGACGCTGTGCACCTCGGGGATCTCGGACGCCGGAAGCCCGACACTGCGCTCACCCGCAGCGAGGCGGTCAGCGGCTGCCGCGGTCTGCACGAGCGGACGCGTAATGCGGCGTGCGAGAACGGCTGCGGCAAGGACCGCGCCCAACAACCCGAGTAGGAGCACGGGGATGACTCGCTGGATGAGTTCGCGGCTCGCGTTTGCGAGGACATAGTCGGTGCGAGCGAGCACGAGCCCCTCGCCCGCGATGAGTTCACCCTCGAGGATGACCGGCTCGCTCGGTCGCAGCTGCACATCCGACACATCGCCCGCGGCTCGGAGCCGCGCGATCAGCTCGTCGTCGATCACAGTGGTCGCTGTGCCCGAGACCGCCCCGTCCGCATCGATGACCGCCCACATGGCACCCGTTTGATCGGCCCATGCGATGGCCGACTGACGCGCGAGCTGTGGATCATCGGAGGCGGCCACCAGGGCGAGCTGGCTGACCAACTCGGCTCGAGTCTGCTCCTGGATCGTGGAGCGCAACAACTGGAGGGTGAGCACCGCGGCCACGATTGCGACGACGGCCGTCGCACTGACGACGAGCGCCGTGATGCGAGCCGCGAGCGACCACGCGCGGCGTGACCGCCCGTCAGAGGCCGGCGGCATACCCGATCCCGCGCACGGTGCGGATCGGCGAGTGCGCACCGAGCTTCGCTCGCAACTGCGCAACGTGCACGTCGACGGTTCGCCCCGACGCGTACTCGACCTGCCCCCACACCGCCGCGAGCAACTGCGCTCGCGTGAAGACGCGTCCAGGTTGCTCGACCAGTACACGGAGCAGATCAAACTCCTTCATCGTAAGCTCCACCGGCTGGTCGCTTACGGTCACCGATCGCCGAACCGGGTCGACACGGATGCCGGCGAACTCCAGGATGGGCGCGGGCACCACGAGGTTCGCGCGGCGCAGGAGTGCCTTCACGCGCGCGACGAGTTCGCGAGGGGAGAAAGGCTTCGTGAGGTAGTCGTCGGCACCGAGTTCGAGGCCCAGGAGCCGGTCGATCTCGTCGGTGTGCGCCGTCACGAAGATCACCGGGGTCCAATCGCCCCCTGCGCGCATGCGTCGGCACAGCTCGATGCCGTCGATGCCGGGCAGGGCGACGTCGAGAATCACGACCGACGGGCTCATCCGCGTGATCGCATCCCACGCGCGCGCCCCGTCCGCCTCGACATGCACGCCGTACCCCGCGCGGGTCAGGTAGACCCGCTCCAGTTCGGCAATCGAGCGGTCATCCTCCGCCACGATCACGACGCCGCGCACGTCATCCATGCTCCCATCCAACCTCATCGCACCGCATTCGCACCCACAGGCCCGGCCGCGCCGGCACGAATCATCGATCCCGAACCCTGACGTGACAATCCCCTGACAATGTCGGGAGAGCATCCTCATATCGGCGACAGAACGCCATGACGAAGGAGAAGACGGATGCCGCACAGCGCGCCACACCAGCGGCAACCGCCGGAGGCTCCGGCCGCAATGCCCGCAACGGCCGGAGCGACGTGGCTGCGGCGCTCCGCGCTCGCGCTCGCGGCGACGTGTGCGCTGTGGTCGGTCGGGCTCGTCGGGTGGCCGGATGCTGCGTCCGCGGTCGACACCGCGCAGCGCGAAATCAGCGGGTTCGCGGAGCTCCCGCCCGGCCTGGACGGCACCGGAGTCGTCGTCGCGATCGTCGATACCGGCGTCGACCTCGAGCATCCGATGCTCGCCGACCGCCTCGTCGCGGGGTGGGACTTCGTCGACCAGGAGGCATCTCCCGACGATCTCAACGGCCACGGCACCCATGTCGCCGGTGTGGTGTCCGGCAGCACCGGTATGGCCGCCGGCGCGTCGATCATGCCCGTGCGGGTGCTCGACGCCGAGGGCGCCGGCAGCCAGGAGATGATCGCTTCGGGCATCCGGTGGGCGGCAGACCACGGCGCGCAGGTGATCAATCTGTCGCTCGGCGACTCGGGACGGCTGGACCGCATCCGCAAGGACGGCCCGATCGCCGCCGCGATCCGCGAGGTCTCGGATCACGCGGTGGTCGTTGCCGCGGCCGGAAACGACTCGCAGTACGAGCAGGTGTTCCGGGTGGGCGTTCCCGCGCTCGTCGTCGTCGCTGTGGATGACACCGGCCTCCCGGCGACATTCACCAACATCGGCGACTCGCGGGCGATCGCGGCACCCGGTGTCGAGGTGGCCTCAACCGCGCCGCACGAACCTACCAGTCTGTTCCCGAACGGGACGGGCGGCATCGCGACGCTCAGCGGCACGTCGATGGCTGCCCCGTTCGTGAGCGCGGCAGCGGCCGTGCTCATCCAAGCAGGCGCCGCACCCTCCGAGGTCGTCGAGCTCATACAGGCGACCGCACAGCCGACCGATGATCCTCGCGCTGGTGCCGGGATACTCGACGCGGCGGCTGCGGTGGGTGCGGTGCCGTCCACTCCGGTCACGGTGCCCTCATCCTCGGCAACGTCGTCGGCGCCGACGACGGACGGGTCTGTGATCATCGCCGCGGCCAAGGACGAGCCCGACCGCGGGGAGTGGCTCTTCGCCGTCGTCATCGGCCTGTTCGTCGTGCTCGCCCTCACCGCGGTGATCGCCGCGGCATACGCAGTGCGGCGGAGGTGATACGGATGCGCCGACGAACCTGGATCCTCCTGGCCGCGACACTCATCACGGTGGTTGGGGCACTCGCTATCGGCGAGGGTGTGGCGCGAGCATCCGTGTCCTCGCGGCTCGCAGAATCGGCACCCGATGGCGTCGCCGTCGCTCCCGCGGGACTTGTGCTCTGGGGCCTCGTATCCGGGTCGATGCCGGTGACCCTCACAGTCGACGCAGACACGTTGCAGAGAGCGATCGCCGGGAACCTGCCGGAAGGACAGGAGGATGCCGACATCCGAGACATTCGCATCGACGAGTACATCTACATCGACCTGGTGCGGGAGTCACCGATCGGCGAGGTACCGATCGAGGTCGCGGTACGTCCCGCGGTCTCCGATGGCACCCTGACGACACAGATCGTTTCGGTGACCGCTAGCGGGTTCGAACTTCCCGTCTCGGTGCTCGACGGCGTCTCACTTTCACCCGGGTCGGGACTGGTCAACTCGGGATGCCTCGCCCTGCGGGACGCCCGCGTCGAGGACGACACTGTCGTGCTCACCGCCGACGCGCGGCGCGGCTGTTAGCGAGATCCCGGACTCCTCCCGCATGTACCCGCTCTTTGACGCGTACTCTCGGTCGCCGATGCCCCTCTCCCAGCACATCGGCGACCGTCAGTCAGGCGTCATTCAACCCCCTCCCGCACCATCTGGCCGCGGGAGCAACGACCACCACCGACCTTCAGGAGAAGCCATGACCACCCCCGCTCCCGCGCCGATCATCTCGGCACGTGACCTCCATAAGTCCTACGGCAGGAGACCGAACCGGTTCGAGGCGCTCAAAGGGGTCAGCTTCCAGATCCGCGAAGGCGAGTCCGTCGCGATCGTCGGCAAGTCCGGGTCCGGCAAATCCACTCTGATGCACATGCTCGCCCTGCTCGATGCCCCCGACACCGGCACGCTCCACCTCGAGGGCGTCGACACCCGTACGCTGGGCGGCGCGAAGCTGAACCGCACCCGCAACGCGACCTTCGGGTTTGTTTTCCAGCAGTTCTTCCTCACCGGCAGCAACTCGGTGCTGGAGAACGTGATCTTGCCGATGAAGATCGCCGGCGTCGGTCGCGCCGAACGCAAGCGCCGCGGTATCGGCGCGCTGGAGCAGCTCGAGCTGGCTGACAAAGTCAAGAACAAGGCGTTGAACCTCTCCGGTGGGCAGAAGCAGCGTGCGGTGATCGCCCGTGCCTGGTGAACAACCCGCGGATCATCTTTGCCGACGAGCCGACCGGAAACCTCGACTCGCACACCGGTTCGGTGGTCGAGGACATCCGATTCACCCTGAACCGGGAGAACGGCATCACCCTGATTGTCGTCACCCACGACGAAGACCTCGCCGCCCGGTGCGACCGCCGCATCCTCATCCGCGACGGCGAGATCGTCGAAGACACCGCAAACGAAGTCGCGGCGTGAATACCGCAGACCTGATCGGCACCGCCGTCACCAACACGTTCCGCTCGAAAGCCCGGTCGATCCTGACGATCCTGGCGATCTTCGTGGGCGCTTTTACGGCGCTTCTGACATGTCCGTGGGTGTTTTCGGAGTGCCGTGATGGCCGCACGCC